>CAZXIE010000045.1:0-9621 GCA_964640065.1 uncultured Saprospiraceae bacterium | reverse complement strand
CCATTTTCCAAAAAGAAAGAACCTTCATTTACGGAAGTGGACTTGTAGGCATCAGCGATATAGGTCAAGTCAAGCTTCTTCTGAGACCGTATAAATGAAGGGAGCATCCCAGACAAGTCTCTGCCTGAACACTTCTTATTCTCATGCTTTGGGTATTTGGAGGAAGTCATGGATACAGGAGTAAAGGCAAAAGTGCCATCCATATCGGGGTGTCCATATATTTGGAATTGTTGATTAGTTCCTCGACCTGCACTGATCAGCGTTCCTTCAAAAAAACACAATGAAGGATAGAGATATATAGAAAGTTGATTAGGTAGATTAGGCGATGGAGGTATGGGAAGTATGTACTCTGTATCGTGATCATAATTAGAAACGGGTATTACTTGAAGATCGCATGAGATCTCATTATCTAACCATCCTTCGCCATTAATCATGCGCCCATATTCGCCGATAGTCATACCGTAAACTACGGGCGTTGGATGAAGACCAACAAAGGAAGTATGTTCTTCTTCCATAATTGGGCCATCAACGTAATGGGCATTAGGATTAGGCCGATCAAGTATGATGACCTTTTTACCTGATTCTGCAGCGGCCTCCATCACATAGTGAAGTGTGTAGATATATGTATAGAATCTTGCACCTACATCTTGGATATCAAAAAGTAGGACGTCTACCCTATTCATATCCTCGGTAGAAGGCTTCTTAGTTTTTCCATAAAGCGACTTGATAATGATGCCGTCATAATCACTATCATCGACTTTCTCCCCATTGTAAGCAGTACCTTTGAATCCGTGCTCTGGAGAAAAGATCAGCTTGACGTCTACACCAAGAGATAGCAATGTATCTACTACATGAGTCTGATTGATCATACTAGTATGATTGACTACCAGACCTACTTTTTTACCTTTGAGTTCTGGGAGGTATGCATCCAGTTGATAAGCACCAGGTTGTACTTGTATATCTACTTGAGGACTTGATGGTTGCTGACAAGCAGACAAGAAGAAGATCTGAATAAGTAGGATGATATAAGTCATCATTTGTAAAGGGGTTATGGCGAAAAAACGCAAATACGGCATAGTAGATATAGAAACAACAGGTGGCATGTATCATCGTGATAAGATCACTGAGATTGCTATCATTGTTACTGATGGCAAAAAGATTTTATCCGAATATCAATCTCTTATTAATCCTGAACGTTCGATCCCGTATCATATTACAAATATCACTGGCATAGATGACCAGATGGTAGTAGATGCTCCTAAGTTCTATGAGATAGCAAAAGATGTTATAGAACATCTCGAAGGATGTGTATTTGTGGCTCATAATGTCAACTTCGATTACAACTTTATCAAAGAAGAATTCAAAAGCCTCGGTTTTGCCTTTAACAAAAAGAAACTTTGTACTGTAAAACTTTCTCGTTCAACAGTACCAGGCCTTAAATCTTATGGTCTGGACAGTCTCATAGAATATTTTGACGTAGATGTAGATCAGCGACATAGGGCGTACGATGATACTCTAGCGACTTATAAAATCTTCAAATACATCACTACAGATCTGGTGGATGACTATCACCTTCAGAAGATTATCAACCAAGGTATAGATGCTTCTGTACTTCCTAAGGGTATGGATATAGAGCAGATACATGAGACGCCTGAAACCCATGGCGTCTATTATCTTTCTAATAAGCAGGATAGAGTGCTTTATGTTGGCAAGGCCAATAACATCCGTAAGAGAGTCTTTCAGCACTTTAGAAAAATCTCAGTGAAAGCTAATAACATCTACAACTTTGTAGATAAGCTACACTATGAAGAGACAGGAAATGAACTGACCGCGTTGTTGCTCGAGCTCTATGAAATCAAAAGACTACGGCCGGAACTCAACAAGGCTATGAAGAGGCATAATTATAAATACGCCATTTTCAAAAATCCAAAAGCTAAGAATGGAAAGGGCGTATATCTTGTCGCTCAGAACAACAAAGCCAATGACTTTAAATATGAAAAGATAAAGCTCTTTGCTTCGAAAGGAGGCGCTGATGGGTATGTGCAAGACTATGTCATCGAACACGAGATGTGTGCAGACATTTTCAAATCAAGAGCTAAGCCGTACCAATGTATATGTGGTGGAGACTGTGATATGTTCTCCGTTCAATTAGAAGAGTTGAGTTATGAGTTTGAAAAGCAGGTCAAAAATGAATTTGATAATGACTTTGTGATTCTTCTTCCTGGGAGAAATGATGAAGAGTCATCTTTTGTCATGATACACGAAAAGCGATTCTGGGGCTTTGGCTATCTGCCTCATGATGAGACTTTAACTTCGAGAGAACAATGGAATGATTATATCTCCTATCAATTCTGGTATCCGGAAGCTAACGGATTGATCAAAACGTATCTGTCAAAACACTTCTGCGAGATAATTGACCTCGACTAGATTATAAGTAAGGACTGATAGAGTGATTGAGCTGCATAGCAGACTCTCTCGCTTTTTGGTCGAAGTCTTCTTCACTACTTGCGTATATGATGCCTCGACTGGAGTTTATCAAGAGCCCATAATCTTCGTTGAGTCCCATCTTCATAGCAGCATCAAGATCTCCGCCTTGTTTACCGATGCCAGGCATCAAAAAGAAATGATCAGGAAGCATCTGGCGGATGGATTGAATGTATTCTGATTTTGTAGCACCAACGACGAACATAGTATTTGAGCTATCACCATATGTCGCAGCCCTTGTAATCACTTCTTCGTACACCTTCCTCCCATCATCCAAGGTTAACATCTGACAATCTTGAGCACCAGTATTGGAGGTAAGCCCTAGGATGATGATCCATTTGTCATCATATCCATAAAAAGGTTCTAGCGAATCACGTCCCATATAAGGAGAGACAGTAAGGGAGTCAAAGTTGAACGCCTCGAAAAAAGTACGAGCATAGAGCTTAGATGTATTCCCGATGTCTCCTCTCTTCGCATCTGCTATCGTAAAGATATCGTTTGGTATGAGCTTAAGACTCTTTTCTAAACTCCGCCAACCTGCAACTCCTTGGGCTTCATAAAAGGCAATGTTGAACTTATAGGCCACACAGATATCCTTGGTAGACTCTATAATTCTCTTGTTGAACTCAAAGATGGGATCATCATAGTTGTCCTTTATAAAAGCTGGTATGCGAAGGATGTCAGTGTCAAGCCCTACACACAGCACAGATTTACTGTGCTTCATCTTCTCAACTAAAGAGGTTCTCTTCATATTACTTCTGTACGTTGACTATACTTGTTGGATCATATAACTCATGGCGCAGAGCGACTTGCTGTACAAATCTCTCTGCCATCTTATCAAAGATCTTTATTTGTTCAGGATCATCTGAAAGCACTGAAGGTTTGCCTTCATCTCCTCCCTCTCTGATACTCTGGATAAGTGGTACTTGACCTAAGACGACAGTCTTATATTTCTTTGCCAGCGTCTTAGCACCGCCTTTACCAAAGATGTAGTACTTATTATCCGGTAACTCGAGGGGTGTGAACCATGCCATATTTTCTACGATCCCTAGAATTGGGACTTTTATGCTATCAAGTGCGAACATGTTAGTAGCTTTTACAGCGTCTGCTACGGCTACTTGCTGAGGTGTGGTTACGACTACAGCCCCTGTGATGGGCACACTTTGTACAAGTGTAAGTTGGATATCGCCAGTTCCTGGTGGAAGATCTATAATGAGAAAGTCCAACTCTGGCCAGATACAATCATTGATAAACTGCTTGATCACACCCGAAAGGCGCGGGCCTCTAAGGATCACAGCTTGTTCGGCATCTACTATGAATCCGATAGACACAACATGGATGCCATCCTTCTCTATAGGTACAATCTTAGGTTTACCATATACCTGCTGAATCTTGGGCTTTGCTCCCACCAAGTCCATCATAGTTGGTATAGAAGGACCATATAAATCCGCATCCATCAAGCCCACTTTGTATCCTCTCTTCTTTAGGGATAAAGCAAGATTGACTGAGATCGTAGACTTTCCAACTCCTCCCTTTCCAGAACCGATGGCTATCACATTCTTGACTTGAGGTAGTACTGTCTTGACACTACCATCTCCTTGTGCAAAATGGATATGAACCTCAGCCTCTTTAAAAGAGTCTTTGAGCTTCGCATAGCACTCTGAGTTGATGGCGAACTTAGCCTGCTGCCCTAGATCATTTACGGAAAGTGAAAACATGATCTGCGTGTCCGTGATCTTAAGGTCACTTACTCGTTTACTTGTGATGAGGTCTACCCCAGTGGTTGGGTCTTTGATCTGCCTGAGGATCTGAACTACCTTGTTGTTATCTATCATGTGCGCACAAAGTTGACTTTCTTATTATATCTACCAAAATCTAAACATATAGAATCAGGAGTGTTCATAAGCTGTCCATGATTTGTGCATTTTGACATGTTTTTACGTCTTAATAACAAATGAAGGATATATGAAGTCTTTTTCTTTACTCTTAACACTCCTGTTTTCATCACAACTGCTCTTTGGACAGCTTGGTGAGTTTAAGTTGACTGATGCATTAAAAGGTGGAGCTAATGATGTGTATGGAACCTATTGTGGATTCGCAGGTACGCCACCTGAGGCTAGGAAAGCTGTAGAGAAAATGATTCAGAAACGAGATATCGTTGGCTTGGTGAGTTGGTTAGATAGTCCAAACCTCGTTAAAAAGACCTATGCTGCAGAGGCTTTCATCCGACTTTCCATTGAGATAGATATGACACCAGAGTTATCTTCAAAGGTGGATGCTGTAAAGTCACGCCAAGATCTGATTTCGACCTGTCAAGGATGTATACTAGATAAGCTGACAATCTCAGAGTGTCTTGCACAAATCAAACCAGGTCAGGAAATCAATAGTCCTCACAATCAAGGAACTTCTACTCGCTTCTAAAGATGCATCAGTTGAAGAGCCAGAGTACTGCAAAGTAAGAGGTATTTGTTCTGCTCGTCTATAGTCTCGAAGCCATAGGTTCTACTGTTGCTTCCCAACTTATGATGAATCTGAGCTACCTTCTTTCTGCCAGTAACTATGTTGTATTCAAAGGCAGCTATTTTCTTACTCGATATCTTGAATTGCTCTCCTTTGGTGGTTGATATTACATACCACTTAGCAAAGAATCTTTTCTTTTGATATACAGAGCCGATCACATTTCCATCGTACGTAATATCGTATGATCTGCTGAAGGCACCTTTCTTAATACTACCAAGCTCTACGTGATAGCGATCATAGATGATATAGGAAGTTGAGGATAATGAAGATGACTTTTTCTCTAAACGAAGTACGACGTCACCTACTGCAGTTCGGACTTGAGTTTCATTTCCTTCCGCCCATAGATTTTTGGGTATGAGATAAATCACAATGGAATATTGCCGTGTTTTTTCTTCGGTAAGTTAGCCACTTTGTTTCGAAGCATTTCCAATGCTCTGATCACTTTTCTTCTTGTCTCTCTAGGATAGATCACCTCATCGATGAAACCTCGTTCTGCTGCGCTGTAAGGATTAGCAAAAAGGTCAGCGTATTCCTGTTCTTTCTCTTTGAGCTTGGCAACTGGGTCGTCAGCAGCTTTGATCTCTTTTTTGAAGATGATTTCACTAGCTCCCTTAGCTCCCATCACCGCTATCTCCGCACTTGGCCAGGCAAAGTTGATATCTGCACCTATGTGTTTACTATTCATGACGTCATAAGCACCACCATATGCCTTACGGGTGATGAGTGTAATCCTCGGAACTGTCGCTTCACTAAAAGCGAAGAGTAACTTCGCTCCATTAGTGATGATGCCATTCCACTCTTGATCGGTTCCTGGCAGAAAGCCCGGTACGTCTACGAGCACAAGCATAGGTATGTTAAAGCAATCGCAGAAGCGCACAAACCGAGCTGACTTCTTAGAAGAGTCAACATCAAGCACACCAGCTAGACTTAGCGGTTGATTAGCAATGATGCCGATACTCTTGCCTGCCACCCGTGCAAAACCTATAACGATGTTATCAGCATAGTCGGGTTGGATTTCCATGAAGGAATCTTCATCAGCAATACCTTTGATGACATCTTTGATATCGTAGGGGATCGTAGCTTGCTCTGGTATGATGCCTTCTAGCTCATCCCTATATTCTTCTCCTAATTCATAAGGAACCTCTGGCGTCTTATCCTCACAGTTTTGTGGCATGTATGACAAGAGCTTCTTGATCTTTCCAAGACATGCGACATCATCTGAGGCTGTCAAGTGAGTGACTCCTGACTTCTGTGCATGAGTACTTGCGCCTCCTAATTCTTCGAAGGTTACCTCTTCATTGGTAACTGTCTTTACAACATTAGGGCCTGTAACAAACATGTAGCTTGTTCCCTCTACCATGATCGTGAAGTCTGTCATAGCGGGACTATAAACAGCACCTCCTGCACAAGGACCCATGATGGCGGAGATCTGCGGGATGACCCCAGAAGCTTTGACGTTTCTATAGAAGATATCTGCATACCCTCCTAGCGACCTGACTCCTTCTTGTATTCTCGCTCCTCCTGAGTCATTAAGACCGATAAGTGGAGCACCATTCTGTATAGCTAGATCCATCACCTTACAGATCTTCTCAGCATGAGTCTCAGATAGAGAACCACCAAATACTGTAAAGTCCTGAGCAAAGACATAGACAAGCCGACCATCTATGGTGCCATATCCTGTAACCACACCATCACCATAAAACTTTTGATCTCCCATGCCGAAGTCCTTGGTTCGATGAGTGACAAGTGCTCCTATCTCCTCAAAACTTCCAGCATCGAGAAGTACCTCTACTCTTTCGTAGGCTGTGAGTTTTCCTTGACTGTGATGTCTATCTATCCTCGATTGGCCGCCTCCTTGTCGAGATGCCTCTAGTTTGCTTGCCAGTAAATCTTGCTTTTTCTTCATCTCCTACCTAATTAACGATTGAAATAAGATATCATCAACTCTAATATTTCACTAGCAGCATCAGCGATAACGGTACCAGGTCCGAAGATACCTGCAGCCCCTGCTTCAAACAGTTCATCATAGTCTTGGACGGGTATAACTCCTCCAACGATGACTAGGATATCTTCTCTGCCGATCTTTTTAAGAGCTTCTATAGTCTGCGGTACAAGTGTCTTGTGACCTGCCGCTAAAGATGAGATGCCAAGTATGTGAACATCATTGATGGCAGCTTCGTGTGCAGCCTCAGCGGGAGTCTGAAAAAGCGGACCGATGTCTACATCAAATCCTATATCAGCAAAACTCGTAGCGATCACTTTTGCACCTCTATCATGACCATCTTGCCCAAGCTTTGCTACCATGATGCGAGGACGACGACCGACTTTTTTTGCGAACCGATCTGCTAGAGCACAAGCTTTTTGATAATCCTCATCCATTGATATTTCTTTTCGATACACACCTTCTATAGCACGTATAGTTGCTTTATATCTACCATAGACTTTCTCCATCGCCATCGAAATCTCCCCAAGAGTAGCTCTCTCTTTGGCAGCATGCACAGCTCTAGACAACAAGTTGTCACTCTTATCTTTAGCAGCTGTAGTTAGTGCGGCAAGTGCAGCTTGAACTTTCTCTTCATCGCGATCTCTCTTTACTTCTTCTAGTCTTTTTAACTGTGAAGCTCTCACAGCTTCGTTGTCAACTTTCAGTACATCGATATCCGACCCTATGTCTCGCTTAAAGACATTCACACCTATCACCGGTTCTTCACCACTATCTATCCTAGCTTGCTTTTGAGCAGCTGCCTCTTCGATTCTCATCTTTGGGATACCCCTTTCTATGGCCTTCGCCATACCTCCTGCCGCCTCTACTTCTTGGATTAGTGCCCAAGCCTTTGTAGCGATTTGATGGGTAAGGCTTTCTATTAAGAAAGAACCACCCCAGATATCCACAACCGAAGTAATCTGTGATTGATCTCTCAAGTACTTCTGTGTATCACGGGCGATCTTAGCACTGTAGTCTGTAGGAAGTGCTATAGCCTCATCGAAGGAATTAGTATGTAAGGATTGCGTGCCACCTAGTATAGCAGACATCGCTTCTAAGCAAGTCCTCGATATGTTATTATAAGGATCTTGAGCAGTTAGACTATATCCAGAAGTCTGACAGTGGGTTCTAAGCATTGTTGACTTTGGGTGCTTAGGGTTATACTTGTCAACTATCGAAGACCATAGTAATCTCGCCGCTCTCATCTTAGCAATCTCCATGTAGTGATGCATACCGATGCCCCAGAAGAAAGAAAGCCTTGGAGCGAAGTCATCTATACCCAAACCTGCAGCTATCCCAGTCTTGATGTACTCCCAGCCATCTGCTAAAGTGTATGCCACTTCCATATGTGCAGGAGCTCCTGCTTCATGCATGTGATATCCACTGATGCTGATGCTGTTGAACTTAGGCATGTTAGCGGAGGTGTATCTAAAGATATCTCCGATGATGCGCATAGACGGTGACGGCGGATAGATGTACGTATTACGTACCATGAACTCCTTCAGGATATCATTTTGTATTGTCCCTGCAAGCGACTCTATCGCCACTCCCTGCTCCTGTGCCGCTACGATGTAGAATGCCATGATAGGTATCACAGCTCCATTCATCGTCATCGATACGGACATCTTATCCAAGGGTATTTGATCGAAAAGGATTTTCATATCCTCTACTGTATCGATGGCAACTCCAGCCATGCCCACGTCTCCAGTGACCCTTTCGTGATCACTATCATATCCTCTATGTGTGGCCAGGTCAAATGCAACTGACAGGCCTTTTTGTCCTTGAGCTAGATTACGTCGATAAAACGCATTACTCTTTTCGGCTGTTGAGAATCCCGCATACTGCCTAATCGTCCATGGTCTCACAGCATACATAGAGCTATAGGGTCCTCGTAAGTATGGCGCGATGCCAGAGACGAAGGCTAGATGGTGAGTGTCTTTCACATCTTCCTTGTCGTAGAAAGTAGACATATCTATCCCTTCAGCCGAGCTATACGACTTTGCTTTTTCTTTTTTCGCTTTCGCAAATGAACTATGAAAGGTATGTTCTCTTAATCTCGACATTTAGACCATTGTGAGGTGAGCACCTTAGGTGTGCTGAGCACTTTCTTATTATCTAAATATGCTTGCAATGCCATCTTTGCCAGAGCTGCTTCTTTGCCGCTGAGCTGGCTTTCACTATCTTCATTACTATAGTGTTTCTTTACAAAATGCGTATCATATGTGCCTGATAAGAAGACTGGATGATCACACACATAAGTGCCAAATGAAAGTGTAGTCTCTACTCCTTTCACTCTATATTCTTGGATAGCTTTTTTCATCGCGCTTATAGCCTCTTGACGAGTATCCTTATATGTGATCAGCTTGGAAAGCATAGGATCATAATAGATAGGTACGTCCATGCCCTCGCGATATCCATCATCCACTCTAACTTCAGAATCCGAAGGCGGTTGGTAGACCTCTAGATGCCCGATACTTGGTATGAATCCTTGTCTAGGATCTTCAGCATAGACTCTTAGTTCTATAGCGTGCCCTTCACACTTTACGTCTTCTTGCTTTATTGTAAGATGTTCTCCTTGCGCGATCCTGATTTGTTGCTCTACGAGATCGACACTTGTGATAGCTTCTGTGATC
>CAZXIE010000044.1:0-23874 GCA_964640065.1 uncultured Saprospiraceae bacterium | reverse complement strand
TTTTGTTCACCTTTGAAAGTGGCCTCTTGAGACATCTCATAGGATTCAACAAGTGATCGCTTGCTCTTACTCAGTTGAGCATTCTTTCTTAGGATAACTATGAGACCGAGGAGTGATACACCACCAAGAAGTAGTAAAAGGTTCATTCTAGTTTTGGCCTCTTTATTCTCTAGTGTCGTTATCTCATTTTCCTTTTGTGCGACGTCATACTTCTTTTCTAGCTCTGCATACTTGACCGCTACATCCTGATTGGCAAGAGAGTCTTCCATCCATCTCCATTCTTCATAGTGCTTCAAAGCGAGTTTATAATTACCTATTTTTTTATAACTCTGCCAGAGGTCAGACTCCGCCCTTGCCTGAAATTCTATATTCCTATTCCCTTCTAAAAAATTTGCGATTTGGACATATATAGCATTAGCTGCTTTATTCTCCCCATTTTCTTCTAGTAGCCTAGCCTTATCAGCATATAGCCCCCGCCTAACAAAAAGCAGATTTTGTGCTTGAGTGATACTATCAGCTACCTTAAAGTGGTACTTGGACCTGCTAATCTGGCCGAGACGCTCATAGCAACCAGAGAGTACAGCGTGATTATCGGCGATAAGTCGTGCATAGTTTATTTGGGGTAAGATCTCTTCGACCTGCTTATAATAATAAAGAGCTTTTTTATAATCTATGGTGTCATCTAAACCATAGTAATAGTAATCTCCATACCAGTCGAGCATGAAACACTGACTATTTTTTGATTTGGCTTTTTTCGCATAAGGAAGACCTTCTTGCATAACCTTTTTACACTCTTGTTGTAACCCTGAGTTGCTTAGTAGAAAGCCTTTTAAGACATATGTAAATGCTAGTTCTTTCAAGTCACCATGACCTGGCTTCAGAGCGGAGATAGCTTTGTCGTAATATTCAAGAGCCTCTTCATGCTCTCCTCTAAAATCATAGTATCTACCTACACCTCGATAATATATGCCTCTTGCATTTGGCCATTGAGAAGCCTCTGAAAGCGCATCGAGCGTGTCTAGATAAGATAAAGAATTACTATCATTTATCCGAAATATCTCGTCACATAACTGACCATAACTCCAGACTAATATAGAGTCTCGTTCGATCGGGTCTTCCAGATTCTTCGCTTTTTCAACTTTCTCTAGATATGGTTCTATCGCAGGATTGATTGAACCGAGACTGACGACCGAATGGCCTATAAAGATGAAGACTATGACGTAACGCAGCATAAAGACTAATATATAGGCATATCCCATTGGCTAGGGTATCGACACACTGTTTTTCACAAAAATGTATGTCCTCTTCTATATGGATTCATATAGGACCGAATCTAGAACTGTAGGTATTCTGGTATAGGTTCTTATCCGATGTAGCTGAATCTTTGTTACTAAGAATTTTAGAATGAGAACTTTCACTGCTTTTTCCACGATCTTGGCCATACTTGGATTATCACTTTCCATTTCTAGTCAGTCTACTGCTCTCTATGATGAAATTCGTTTATCCGAAGCCATAGATGCCTATGGTGTTACTGGAGAAGGCACCATCGTTGCTGTTCTTGACAGAGGCATAGACTATACTCATCCAGACTTTATAAAGGCAGACGGCACTACTCGAATCATACACATCTGGGATCTATCTGATAATACAGGAGCTACTGCCACGAATAATCCTTTTGGTAAAGGAACATTCTATGATGAAAATGATATCAACCAAGCCTTGACAACAGGTGTCTTGCTAGCTACTAGAGATGCTTCGGGTCATGGTACTGCTACTGCGGGTGTCGCTGCTGGAGATGGAAGTGGAAGTGTCTTAGGCACAGTTGGCATAGCGCCGAGAGCAGATATAATTGTTATAAAGATTACAAGTGAAGGGGCTCCAGCTCATGACGGTCAACCTGCTGAAGCACCTTTTAGTGAAATAGACAATTCACTTGAAGATGCTATAGATTTTATTATAAGTGTAGCAGACAATCTTGGAAAGCCAGTTTCTATGATAGCCAACTTTGGTTCTATACAAGGGCCGATGGATGGAAGCAGCGCGCTCGCTCGTATGCTGGATACCAAAGTAGGACCTAGTATTGAAGGAAAGATCTTCACTTGTGGCTCTGGGGATGAAGGTGATGTAGATAATCATGCAGGAGGAGCGTTCCTCCAGGGAAGTAGCATTGATCTTGTTTTTGAAAAACGCACAGCCAATGTCCGTTTTGATATGTGGTATAGCGAAGATGATGATGTCCGTTTTGAGATCATCACGCCTACTGCCTCTTTTGGTCCTTACCCAGTTATTACGACTCCCTCAGGAGCAGAGGATAACCTAACAACACAGTTTAATTTTTTTAATCGAGGTGCTAGCGCAGAGTTCTTTGGCTCTACTAACCAAAGACGAGAACTGCTTATCGACTTCTTCGGACCTAATGGGACATACACGATTAGGATGCATGGTGTCAACATCCAAGACGGGAGGTTTGACGCTATACTGAACCTCTCTTGGATTTTTGGAACTTCAAGCGAGTTTACCACTTTCATAGAGCCTGGATATACCATCTGGGATTTGGCAAGTGCTCACCATAACATCTGCCCAAACTCCTATGTCCTTCAGAACTGGACTGATATCAATGGACAGCAACAAACGTCAGTAGGACATCAAAATGGAATCGGAAGCCTATGGACAGGAAGTGGTATCGGACCAACGCAAGATGGTAGGATAGGTATCGATATCTCTGTACCTGGTAACGTCAACTTTGGAGCATACGCTCCAAATTCATTCTTCGCTACAATCCAAGCTAACATCACCGAAAATACGAATGCTATGTACGGCCAGATTTCTGCCGTAAGTGGAGCTAATCCTGTATTAGCAGGAGTCATATCTCTCATGCTAGAGATAGATCCCACACTCACAGCTGCCGAAGTGAAATCCATCCTCCAATCTACTGCAAGATCAGATGCATTCACAGGTGCTACACCTAATGTGAGTTGGGGTCATGGTAAGCTTGACGTTATGGCTGCTCTGCAGAAAGTGTCTGAGTGTCCGCAAAACAGAAGTCTCACTCTACCACATAATGCTTCGGTAGAAATCAATGCTTCCAACTTGATCAACTCATCAGCCAGCATCAATTCCCCTAATACAGTTCGGTATAATGCTAAAAATGGAATTGAATTAGAAGGCAATTTTCAAGCTCAACAGATGAGCACACTTGAAGTAAATATTAGTGACTGCACTAACTAAACTTTGAACATCAACCAAATCACGTTAAATGAATACTAGGAGTAATCTATACTTTCGATCTTTCTTTTTGCTACTTTTTATAGGCATCAGTACTGTATTTGTCTATGTACAAGGAGATTCAAATTCTTCGAAGAATTATAAAAGGTTAGCGCTGCAGCAAAGGATTGGGGAAAGGTTTGCCCAAGAGGTCGCTTTTACTCAAGATCCCAAGACAAGAGAAGTTCCATCAGAGAGGTTGATAGCAGCTAAGAGTTACACTCAAAAAAAGCTCAAAGAAAAGGCCGCTATAGCAGGTATTAATTGGACTGAGAGAGGTCCTACAAATATAGCTGGAAGGACGAAGTCAGTATTGTTTGATGCTAACGATCCAACAGGTAGAACCATTTGGACTGGTGGTATGGGAGGAGGACTATGGAAGTCTACAGATGATGGTCAAACTTGGAATCCCATTAATGAATTCTTCAATAGCATGACGATCACAAGCCTCGCTCAAGACCCTCAGAATCCAGATATCATTTACTTTGGTGCAGGCGAAAGCGTGGGATCTTCAGGAAGAGGTCTAGGCATATGGAAGTCTACTAATGGTGGACAGACATTTACTCATCTCCCCTTTACCAATAACAATAGGGATTTTGATTTTGTCAATAAACTGGTTGTCCAAGTGTTTCAAGGCACCTCTACACTTTATGCTGCTACAAGTAGTACAAATGCCAGCCATGGTGGTTTGTTATTTACACGAGATGGAGGAACAAGTTGGTTCATATGGAAAGGAAATAGTGGAGGTGTTCATGATTTTTGTACTGATGTTGAAATCGCTGCTAATGGGAGAGTCTTAGCAGCTTTTGGAGGTCGGCTTGAGGATGCTTCTAACATTGGCAACTTCATCAATACAGAAAGCGATGGAGTCTGGTTTAGTGACAATGGAGGAACAAGCTGGGGATTATTAAGACAGTCAGAATCTTTTGAGTCAAGAATAGAAATAGCTACATCTCCTGACGCTCCATACCACTATTATCTCCTCTGCGAAAATACCCTGGTAGACAATAATGGCGTAGGTCTTCCACCTACCATTTATCGGAGTTTACCAGAGTTTATATCAAACCCTGCTATAAATCCACAACTAGCATGGGCTCCTGTCATTGTACCCAACTGGACAGATTGTGATCAGTTCGGAGGAGCAGACTTTACTAGAGGACAAGATTGGTATGATTTAGCACTCGCAGTGTATCCAGGAGCGCCCAATAGTATATTGGTAGGTGGGATCGACTTATTTTTATGCAATATCGTTTTTGACCCATTTACAGGTATTTTTCTACGGGATGATTGGTTTCAATTATCTAACTGGCAAGCAGACTGCAACAATTTTCAATTTGTACACGCAGATCAACACGGGATATTCTTCAAAAATTCTAATGAAGTATATGTTGCCAATGATGGGGGTATATATAAATCGAATAATGCGTTCAATGGATTAGACTTTTCTTTTCTGGGCAATGGCCTAAACATAACACAGTATTACTCAGCTGATTTAGACCCACAAGCAGGTAGTAATTATTATCTCGGTGGCACCCAAGATAATGGAGTGCTTTCACTAGATCAAATTGCAATCGGAACAGCTGAAACGGTAAAACCAGGTGATGGAATGTTCTGCCATATAGATCAGTCAAATGCTAATATTCAGATCGCGTCTAATTTTAAAGATTTCACTCACGCTACTACGGATAGGTGGCAGACCTCAGTTCTTATTGGTGATGGTTCAAAAGGAAGGTTTGTCAATCCTACAGAATATGATGATATAAATAAAAAAGTATACATGACCCACGAACCTGGTAACTATCGTAGATGGGATAATCCTACTACGGGAGGTACTACTTTAACAACGGTCACTGTAAACGGCTTCCCTACCAATCTTCAAGATAACTTACCATGGCATGTTCGCTTATCCCCCAATGTTTCAGGAAGAGTATACTTTGGTTTTGATGATGGAACCGTACGGCGTGTCAATAACGCTCACATCGGAGGCAACAAAAACGCTACCACCATTTTTGACCTTGGTTTGGGATCGAGACACGCTATTTCTTGTGTAGAAATCGAAGTGGGCAATGAAAACCATATGCTAGTAACTCTTTCTAATTATGGGATAACAAGCGTCTACGAATCCACTAATGCCACAGCCGCTAATCCAACTTGGAGAGCAGTAGAAGGTAACTTACCTGATATGCCAGTAAGGTGGGCTATGTTCAATCCAGTAAATGCAGATCAGGCATTTATAGCAACAGAACTTGGCGTATGGAGTACTGACAATATCAATGGAAATAATACAGACTGGGGTCCTACAAACGCAGGACTTGCCAATACAAGAATTGATATGATTAAACATAGAAGTTCCGACTTACAGATGGTCATAGCGACGCATGGCCGAGGAATCTATACTACAGACGACCTGGCGCAAGATTGTAATGGTACTTTAACACTTAATAATCAAGTTATTTCAGGAACCAATAGGGCAAGTAATTCCATTTCCATTTCTAATTCGACAGTTGCAAATAGCGCTACTCTTTCTAGCCCAAACATAAATGTGAATAGCCTTACAGTCAACCAGAGTGCACAATTAACAGTACAAAAAGATGGGTGCCAATGAGTATCTATGCGGTAAAGCATAGCATGCACATGGAGTAGGCGATAACCAGATATCAATGCTATATAGTCAGTACTTTTCTTAGTGTCTCTCCTTTGAAGATAGGAGATTAATATATTCCTCAGATCAGTTGTTGATAACTCTTGACTTTCGCTTTCCAGATGATTATGCCTAAGTTGTGTAACGTTTAATTCTTGCAATAGATCTTATGATACGCTATGTCTTTTATGCTTTATGCTGGACCCTTATACTCGGTTGTGCTAGTTCAAAGACTTCTTTAGATCCTTATGCCCACATCAATGATCAACAAGTAGTTTCCATCTTGAAGAAGTCTTTTTCGACTTTAGGAGGATTAGAAAATTGGCAGAACAAAAAGGAGCTTCATTACCAAAAGCGTACAAAAAATCTTGCTGAGTCTGGAGAAATTGAGTCAGAGATCTTCCAATCTCATGATTATTATTATCGCGATCCATCTAGCATCAATATCAGCTGGAAAGGAGATGATAGCAAGTCCCATAAAATTAAATCAGTGGATAATCAGGTTATCAAATACGTGGCTGATAAGCCAGATAGTTCTGCTGACCCATCAGCACTAAACAATAGTATAACCGTTTCACTATTTGTGATCAACGTTCCTTTCAAAATGATTGATAAAGGAGTTCTCCTTAGCTATGAAGGAAAGGAGTCTTTAGAAGATGGACAGGAAGTAGATGTCATCAAGGCAGTATACGATGCTGATAAAAATCCGCATCATACACAATCAGATATTTGGTGGTATTATTTCGATACACAGGATGCGAGGATGGTAGCCTACTTGATAAGGCATGATGGACATTATAGTTATATCAAAAACCTAGATTATACTACTGTAAGCGGCTTTTTACTTCCAACTAGCCGAGGAAGCTACCTCGTTGACGAAGATCGTAGGGTACTCCACACAAAAACAGAATATGAATATCTCAACTGGCAAGTTGTGCCATGATGACAAGGGCAGATCATCATGAACCATATCCTCTAAAATACTAAGAGGCCCAGATTAAATCTGGACCTCTTATAGAATCAAAAATCTATCTGAGAGACAAGGCTGCTTCCAGCATAGGATCTCTTCCTTCTTCTATATCCTCTTTAGAGTTTACAACTTTCACATCTGGCTCGACTCCTGACTCGATGCTGTTGCCTTCGATGTCTACAAAGTCACTAACCGATACAGCCATCAACCAGCCGTTAGACAATTCAAATCCTGCAGTGCCACCACCACCTCCTCCTGTGACTTGGCCGACAACTGTATAGTTGGGTATGGCCTTAACCATCGCTGCCATATAAGAAGTGGCGCTATATCCTCCCCGGTTGATGAGTAAGAAGACCTTACCGTCAAAATGATAATCACTAGTCGGTTCTGCGTATACTCCTAGGGGATCAGTTTTGTCATCTATACTCGGTCCTGATTTTTCGATGTACCCTCCGAGATATGTTTTTTCGGTTACATAATCGCCAAGTAGTTGATGTACTGGATTACTATCCCCACCGCCGTTATTTCTTAAGTCGAGTATGATAGATGTAGTTTCATCTGAAGTTAGTTCTCGCATGAGAGCTCTAAGGTGTTGGACATGAGCCATCTTAGGAACATAGATATAAGGTGTAGTTTCATTGATATGTCCATATGAGAAGATACTAGACTTCTTGAGCCCAGAGGTAGTGTACTTGTTTTCTATATTCTCTAGAGAAAAGTGTATCTCATATCCATCTCTAAAGTCATGTCTCTTTGCTATCCCGAAAGTGGAACCAAGGTTGATATGCGAATCTTTTAATTCTAATAAAGAAGATTCCATAGCCTTGAATAATTCTCCCTCAGTGGTCATGTCAGTTATAGTACTTCCGTACTTCGCGTATACCTCATCCCAGTCCACATTTTTCTCATCGAAGTAGATGTAGTTTTTGTGTACGTGATTCCAGAATTCGTCGTAGAGGGCTTTGTTATCAGTGGCTGTTCCACTTTCATAGATTGCTTGAGAACAAGAGCTTAGAGACAAGAGAGCTATTATGGAGATAAATATGTTTTTCATTTTAGTATATTTTAATTGTTAGTGATGAGAGGTTGATTAGTACGTGTGTGATATGCGTAAAGAGATGTCGTTACTATAAGCTCGTATAGACTTTTCTTCTTTAGTCGAGAGTATCTGAGCTTCATAAGCAAGACCTAATTTGAATGAGTTGCTTATAGAGTATGATATACCAAATCGAACTCTGAAGTTTTGGACCTTATCTACACTTCTGATCTTACCACTTCTTAAGATAGCTGGTGCCATGCCTTCTCTTGTTGGGTCAAATACTCCTTCTACTAAGAATTCATCAGGATACGGGTGAGCATAGGATGGTCTTATCGAATGATTAAGCAAGGCCACTCTTCCCCCTGCTGTGAGTTCAAAGTTTGAATCGCTAATGTCAAATGTTTGATCTACGGCCAGACCAAGGCTGCTGAGCATGGTATAGCTAACAGGGTTGTTGTTGAAGAGACCACGAGTGTTCGATGCTTGCGTGAGAAGTGTTTGATGCGATAGGTAGGGTCCGATCCAGGTGTTGTTAGCTTTTCTCTGATAACTAAAGCTGACATCAGGGTTGAGCACACCATATCTCAACCCTTCACCTTTTTTAGGTCTGAAGTTGATGCCGAACTTTGCTGAGAAGTAAGTTCTCGATGCGTCAGTGACTTTTTCATGATGGATACCAAAGTTGAGTACAGAGGTTTGCTTAGTTCTGTTTGAGTAGCGTTGTTCTTGGATATTCCAAGATCGGATCCCGATAGAGACGCCTATTTCTTGTTGCTTAAAGGAGTTCATCTCCTGTGCGCTAAGACTACTAGTCAAGAGTAGTGCGAGTGTGATAATTGTGTATTTCATGTCTTTCAGTTTTAGATTCTGACACAAATATGTAGGCGTATTCTCACTCCTTGCCGAGGTAGGTGGTCAGTAACAGACTTCAGTGGCGAATGACAAGAATGGGCCAATAACAAGATCCTTGTCATTCGCCACAGACTAACTGATTATCAGTTGTTTACGAGAGTTTTGACCTGATCATACATAGATCGTGATACGGGGATATCTTTGTCGATATCAGCTATAATAACAGCTGCTTTACTCTTGTTGCCGGCGAGATTTTTGATATGATGACGATTGACGAAGTAGGATCTGTGAGTTTTCACAAAGATCTCATCGTCGAGTTGCTCGAGGATCTTGGTGAGTGTGCTTCTGATGAGATGTTTCTGTATCTTTTTTTCGTCTTTCACATATAACATCACGTAGTTATCCTGAGCCTTAGCAAGGATGAGATCTCCAAGCTTGGTTTTGATTTTGTCCGTCTTGTTTTGACCTGTTATCAGTGTGATCTGATCAAGCTCCGATCCTTCACTTTGATCACTTACTTGACTGGAGATGACATCCTTCCAAGAGAAGTACAGATAAAAAAAGCTGATTAAGACTGGGATGAGAGCTACCGTGCCTGCCATCAACAAGAACTCTAAGAAACTCCTAATATTGACGGGTCCGCCAAAAACACATTTGTAGTACACATATGTGGCGATCATACTCAAGAGTGCACTGAGGAAGAGATCTACTACTTCCGATACGATGTTCCAACTTTTATGTCCATCTCGATGAAACAAACTAAAGCTAGCAATGTAATAGAGTGCTCCGGCCAGAGCTATAGAGATTCCATATCCCGATAAAATCCAAAACTTATGAGGATGATGAAAGGTCGCGGTACCAAATGGTTGAAATACCATCAAGATAAAGTTGACAGTCAGACCGATGCCTGTGACTATACCGATATAACTACTTAGAGATTTTCGAGGATAGGGTATAGAAAGCAGGTTACGCATTTACGGAAGTATGACCACTTTACCTTTTACTTTGCGATCCATCATATCTCTTATGGCTTGAGGAGCTTCTTCTAAAGTGTATGTCTTTGATACATGAGGGTTCAGCTTTCCAGCCTTATAATATCCCATAAGCTCCATCATGTTTTGCTGATGGATCTGTGGCTCACGAGCCACATGACTTCCCCAGAATACACCTACTATCTCGCATCCTTTCAATAGCACAAGGTTGAGAGGGACCTTTGGTATACCTCCCACAAACCCAACTACTAGAAATCTTCCTTCCCAGGCAAGAGCACGAAGTGCCTTCTCGGCATTATCTCCGCCGACAGCATCATAGACTACATCTGCACCATTGCCATCAGTAAGTTCTTTAATTCTTTTCTTGAGATCTTCAGTGGTGTAGTTGATCGTTTCATCGGCACCATACTCCTTGCACAAGTCTAGTTTTTCTGCTGTAGAAGCGCATGCTATGACTTTTGCACCCATGAGTTTAGCAAGCTCTACTGCCGCTAGTCCAACTCCACCAGATGCACCGAGGACAACGAGTGTCTGGCCTTCTTTTAATTGTGCGCGTTGCTTGAGAGCGTAGTAAGATGTCCCATAGGCCATCATAAAAGATGAGCCAACGATATAGTCCATACCCGGTGGGATAGGGAAGACAGCCTTGGCATGTACGACAGCTTCATTTGCGTATCCTCCAGTTAGTATAGCACCAAAAACCTTGTCTCCAGGCTTAAAATGACTCACACCTTCGCCCACTTCGAGGATCTCACCCGCTATATCTGTACCTGGCGTAAATGGCAACTCCGGTTTGTGTTGATATAAACCTTGTATAATCAGCGTATCTGGAAAATTAACACTACAGGCGTGAATTTTAACTTTTACTTCTTTTGCCCCCACGGATTGACTAGGCAGCTCCTCTAAAGTCAATGTTTCAGGTAGCCCTAGGTGATTACATCTGATAGCCTTCATTTACGTAAGTGATTTGTTAATTAGCTAAAGTACCCATGAAGATGCATATGATACTCGAGATATTTGGCAAACTGGCAACCTTAGGTTTAATACGGGTGTATATATTAGTGTAAGCTTATAGTTTTATAGCATGAAATACTTAATAGGAGTTTTTCTTTTCCCACTTTTCGTAAATGTTGGCTTCGGGCAACAAGACTGCGAACGCGTTTCTAGTCTTATAGACAGTAGGATATACAACACCGAGGGCACAGCCCGGCTGGTGGAGCTCGCTAATGGTTCGTTAGAGCTCAGACTGGAGTCTGACTTTATGACAAACCGAGGGCCAGACGTTCAGATATTCCTTTCATCTGATAGTGTGAATATCGCAGGGGGTGTGATGATCGCAGATATAGCGGAGATAGGCCATTTTAGTGGCGCCCGTACATTCGAAGTGCCAGAGGGAGTTGGTATCTCTGATTTTGACCACATCGTATTTCGTTGTTTTGCTTTTAGAGCTCACTGGGGTTCAGGAAGACTTGGAGCTAACTCTTGTGGCGGCGACGGTGGGGGTAATGACGGAGGAGATGATGGTGGCGACGATGGTTCAGGAGGAGATGACGACATGGACTCATGTCAGGAGTCAGCTACCGCTACAACTGATTGGGTTTCTAGTGTAACTGTCTGTCCCAATGATGGCGAACCTGATAGAGTGCCATTACAAAATACTTTATTCGTCTCTGCTGGAGATGAATACGCTTACGTCGTAGTTGATCAAAATAACCTCATCGTTGATGTTGTCTTTGATGACTCATATAACTTCGAAGGGTCGAGTCTCGAGACACAATTCGTCTTTGGGTTTTCTTACAGAGGAGATCTGAATTATACCGTAGGATCACCTATGTCTTCCATAACTGCTACTGGCTGCTTGATACAATCTAATAGTGGACTCTTCCTAACTGTTAATAAAGAAAACTGTGGACAAGCATTCGAATGCTTTGAGACGAATACAGCTACTACCAATTGGGTAAGTAGTGTTACGATCTGCCCTAGTGATGGAGAACCAGACGTTATACCATTTTTGAATAATCAATTCATAGAGCCAGGTCCGACATATGCCTTTCTATTAACTGATGAGAACCTCATACTTCAAGCAGTTATGCAAGCATCTTCTTTTGACTTTGAAGGATCTGGAACAGCCACTCAAAGAGTATATGGTATCAGCTTTGATGGCGAACTAAATGCTACCATAGGAGCATCGATCAATACGATCACAGCAACTAACTGCGCGATACTTTCAGACCCTACACTCTTCTTGACGATCAACAAGGGAGGATGTGCAGCAACTCTATTTTCTGCTAGAGGCACTGTAAGAAGTCCTGATGGTCAGCCGATCCAAGGAGCAGAGATAGTTAACGAAAGTGGTTTGGTTATGGCAGTCACAAGTTCTAATGGATCATATTCTATCCCTTCTCTTCAGCAGGGAGCTAGCATGAGACTATCAGCAAGACCGACATCATCTATATTAGGTAATGGAGTTACCTCTACAGACCTAGTACTTGTAACAAGACATATCCTTTCATTCAATAGATTTTCAGACCCGTATCAGATACTAGCTGCAGATGCTAACAACAGTGGCTCGATCTCTGCTAGCGATCTCGTCGAAATGAGAAGAATCATACTAGAACAAAGCAACGGCTTTACTAATAACACGAATTGGAGGTTTGTAAGAGCTAATCAAGATATCGCTCAAAATGTGGCTAATGGAAGGGTCATACAAACTATAGAGTTGAATAACCTCACTGCTGACGCCACAGGCTTAGATTTCATCGGTGTCAAGATCGGTGATGTTAATAATAGTGCCAATCTAGACTTGCGATAGTTCTAGACCAACTACTCTATTTGCCTATGGTTGGTTTTATCCATCCGTTGTTATAGTTGGCATAGGAGAGATCATTAGCAACTTGATTATCTGTGAAGCTATCTGTCGGAGTATCCCAATATAATTTTTCACCTGTCCGATAAGCGATATTACCCATCTGCGCATTGATAGCAGCCACACTACCTGATTGTATATGAGTATTGAGCAGTGCTGGATCATTAGACTTAATAGCATCAACAAAATTGGTCGTGTGAAGGTCTAGGATATTGACACCCTCTTCTAGTGGTGTAAAAGGCACAGGAGTGATTTTAGCCGCTCCTTTGTGACTCCAACCTTCGCGTTCATATTCTTCGATTACTTCATAACCTCCTCGGTTAACGATTAAGGTGCCATTGTTGCCTATAAAAGCGATGCCTTCACTTCTACCATAAGGACCTCCATCGATACCTGTAGCATGTTCCCATAGCATACTAAAGTTGCCATAGTCAAATACGGTTTGTAGTGTATCTGGTGTCTCAGCAGGGTCGTTGGGGTAGGCTAGCTTACCTCCAGATGCCATCACTGATTTTGGTACGACTGCACCCATAGCGTATAGGGCGATATCTATCTCATGCACACCCCAGTCTGTCATAAGCCCTCCTGCATAATCCCAAAACCATCTAAAATTAAAGTGAAATCTATTTGGGTTGAATGGCCGCATCGGAGCAGGCCCTAACCAAGTCTTATAATCTACTCCTTCTGGTACATGTGCATCATCTTTAGGCTCCATGGGTTGCATCCACCCTTGATATGCCCAGACTTTTACCAGCCGAATATTTCCTAAATCTCCAGACCGTACGATGTCGATAGCTTTGCGGTAGTGAGGCCCACTGCGCTGCCACTGGCCAACTTGGACCACTTTCCCCGTGGACTGCTGAGCCTGTACCATGATCTTACATTCTTCGATTGTATTAGCTATAGGCTTTTCCACATACACATGTTTGCCCGCATATACGGCATCGACCATTTGCTTACAGTGCCAGTGATCTGGGGTGCCTATAACTACTGCGTCTAAAGATGAATTTTCTAAAAGCTCTCTATAATCACCGTATGTATCGGGTTGATTATCTCTGAGCTCAGAGTAATTATTTAGTCTTTGGTTGATTACATTTTTGTCAATATCACAGATACTGATCAGATCGATATCTGGTTGTTTCAAAAGAGAATTAACATTCGACCATCCCATGCCTTTACAACCGATGACACCTATATGAAGCTTTTCGAGTGGGCTCTGACTGATAAGATTTTTGATGTAGGCTGGAGCGGCCATTGTGCTTCCCAAGGCTAAGGCCTGATTTTTTATAAAGTATCTTCTTTTCATACAGTAGATATCTTAAAAGTAAGTTAGAAATTATAGGTGATTGTCGAAGTCCTCTTCGTGTCGACAACAATTATAATGCTTACTTTGGCATCACTCATAATGAGGATCAACTATGCCAAGAAAATTACGAATGGGGATGGTAGGTGGAGGCCGAGGAGCTTTCATCGGTGGTGTGCACCGCATCGCTGCCGCCCTCGATCAACAGATAGAACTAGTCTGCGGTGCCTTCAGTAGCAATCCTGAAAAATCACGCCTGTCGGGTGAAGACTTTTACTTAGATCCGAGTCGCGTCTACGGATCATATCAAGAGATGATCGAGAAGGAAAAGGAACTTCCTGAAGATGTGAGGATGGACTTTGTTTCTATCGTCACACCTAATCATGTCCACTATGGTCCAGCCAAGATGGCACTCGAACACGGGTTCCATGTCATCTGTGATAAGCCTCTAGCGTATGATCTTGAGCAATCTAAAGATTTAGTCAATACTGTTAATCAGACCGGACTCATCTTCGCTTTGACACATAACTATACAGGCTATCCGATGGTCAAGCAAGCTAGAGCGATGATCAAAAATGGTGAGCTCGGTGATATCCGCAAAGTAGTCGTCGAGTATCCACAGGGATGGTTATCGACTCTTCTCGAAGCATCCGAACAAAAGCAAGCCTCATGGCGCACCGATCCAAGCAAGTCAGGTATAGCTGGAGCTATGGGGGATATCGGCACACATGCCGAGAACCTAGCGGAGTATATGACGGGTCTAAAGATCAGTGAGCTTTGTGCTGACATCAGTACCATAGTCGATGGACGTCAGTTAGATGATGATGGCAATGTGCTCTTAAGATTTGAAAATGGCGCTAGAGGCATCCTCTTTGCAAGCCAGATATCTAACGGAGAAGAGAATAGCCTCGCTATCCGAGTATATGGAACTAAGGCAGGATTAGAGTGGCACCAGATGGAACCTAATACACTTATACTAAAGCATCAAGATCAACCTAACCGCATTTATAGAACAGGTGTGGGCGAACTAAGTCCAGAGGCACAAGCTGCAACGCGCATACCCGGAGGACACCCAGAAGGCTACCTAGAAGCATTTGCTAATATCTATCTCAACTTTGCTAAGTGTATCCAAGCAAGGATCGATGGCGTAGAAGTAGATCCTCTTCATGATGATTTTCCAACAGTTGAAGATGGTCTTCGAGGTATGGAGTTTATATATAAAGTAATTGAGTCTGGTCAGAGCGATCAGAAATGGATAAAAATGTAATTATATGAACAGAAGAGATTTTACAACTAAGACTGCGGCTGTCGGTGCACTAGGTGCTACGGGTCTAACTCACTCATCTCTTTCAGCACAAGATCCTATCTCTGCTGGTCCGTTGACTAATGAGATCTATGAGCTACGACATTATGACATCGCCTTCTTTGATAATAAGGCGAGTCTGATGAGTCACCTCTCTGGAGTCTTGCTACCTGCTATGAAAAGAGCTGGAGCTAATCACACTTTCATTTTTAAGGAGCAAGGCGATGCCGAGCCAACTAAGATCTGGGTGATGATTTCTTATCCATCTCTTGACATCTATCAGAAGTGTCAGTCTGCTATTGCCGATCCAGGGTTTATCCAAGCATCTGCAGAGCATAGCGCTGACGGCAAGTCTTATAATCGATATAGCTCATCTCTTCTTTCTGCATTTGATGGTATACCACAGATGAGGCTACCAACTGATACTCAAAAGTTATTTGAACTAAGAATCTATGAAGGGGTGAATGATGACGCCGTCAGACGCAAGGTCATGATGTTCGATGACGAAGAGTTACCACTCTTTGATAAAGTAGGACTGAATAGTATCTTCTTTGGTAAGATGTTAGTCGGTCCTTATATGCCTTGCCTAGTCTATATGCTTGCCTTTGATGACATGGATGACAGGTCTGCTTCTTGGGGACGCTTTGCAGAGCACCCAGACTGGATCGAGATGCTGAACAAGCCTATCTATAAGGACACCGTATCTAATATCAGAAAGATCTTTTTGGAAAAGATTGGTGGATAGATTTTCTAATGATCACCGAGCCAAACTTCAAGAGTAGATCCAACACTCACCTCCAGAGTGCCATGACTTACAACTTCTAAAGAGAAGCATTCTGCATTGTTTTCTATGGTGGAAGAGTAAAATCCGCGAATCCTAACTTTATCACAAGTAGTAGGGATTTGATCTAGTGACCACATATTAGAATCGTGCCAGCTTCCAGTTTGATATTGAGTGTTGAATTGAGTGGTTGGACAAGAACTCGTTCCCATACAGTTGAGATGATCCCCTTCTATAATCCAACCTATATCGTCTATCAGGAATTGTCTTGCAGATTCTCCAGCACAATATGCGAGACCCGAAGCACCTAGTGAAATGCTATTTGATATATTCTGATTAGCCCAGCCGATAAGAGTAGCATCATAATTGGCTACTGACAAATTTGAATTATTGAGTGCCTCATTCATATTGATCACCTTTTTCAGATTCCAGTCACCGATGTATTGATTAAAACTATTCGCAGAGCTGAACATAAACTCCATACTTGTCAAGCTGCCAGTATCCCAATTTCCAATCGGTTGATTAAACATAAAGGCCAAGGTAAACATGCCTTGCATATCTATAACGCTGCCAGTATTCCAGTTTCCAATCGGCTGATTAAATTGATAAGCTCTACTAAACATGGCAGACATATCCACCACTTTGCCTGTATTCCATCCTCCTATTTTTTGATTGAAACTACTTGCATCTTGGAACATAAAACTCATATCTTCTACTTTTCCCGTATTCCAATTTCCAATGTCCTGATCAAAACTAGATGCGCCGCTAAACATAAATCTCATATTTGTGACATTGATCGTATTCCAAGATGAGATTAATTGATTGAATTTTTCGGCACCTTGAAACATTGCGTTCATGTTAATTACATTTTCTGTATTCCAAGTATTAAGAGTCCTGTTAAAACTAGATGCGGCGCCAAACATAAAGCTCATACTTGTCACATTGCCTGTATTCCAAGATCCAATAGATTGATTGAATTGAGTGGCGTGACTAAACATGCTACTCATATCCGTCACATTGCTGGTGTTCCATGACCCGATTGGTTGATTAAAGTTAGATGCCCGCTTGAACATTCCGACCATGTTAGTCACACTGCTAGTAATCCAAGAATTTATTTTACCATTAAAATTGTTAGTGTTTTCAAACATAGAAGACATGTCTTCTATGAATTGAACATCCCAATGATTGAGACTTGCATCTATAGTGGAGCAATTTCTAAACATGAAGGCTGTGCTTGTTGTAAACTTGAGATTTGGAGCATCATTGGCTTCTAACTCCAAAAGCTCTGCATCGCTAAATGCCCCCTGCATAGTCTTCCACTCGATAGTCCCCCATTGTTTTATACTAAGTAATTTGATAGCATTTCCAAGGGGTTGATTAACTGCTATACCTGGGAAATCACCTGAGATGGTAACGGTGTATTTGCCTTGTGAAGAGTAAGTATGTGATATCGAAGTGGTGATATCTTCTTCGGTTTGACTGCCATCTCCCCAGTCGATATCATATTGCACAGTTGCACCTCCGATATCAGGATTAATGGTGATGGTTATCGATTCGTTAGAGGCGGTAGTCTGCCATGTTGTGATAAAAGCATCAGTATTAACTATCGCTTCTTCTTGACAATTTGCATCAATAACAGGCCCATCAAAACAAGCTTCTGTTGATCCGTAAGCAGAATTTTGTGTTAGTATAATGAGTGTGATAAAAGGAATGATATATAGTAGCTTCATGATCAGATATTGTATAACTGAAGATCATGGCTTCTTATATCTTCAAACTATATGAATTCGTAGAGCAGCATAAAATCTATGAATTCATATAGGTTCGCAATTACTAACTATCAATATCCATTGTAAAAATATGATCATTGAGAGTAGTCAAAATGTTCATAAGAATACTCGTCTAGAAGACATCATGTTACTCCTTCTGGTTTTGTAGAGCAAAGGACTCTTAATGATTACAATATGTCGGACGTTGTAATCGGAATAAGAACCCTACCGTGGTGACTTAAAACTATACTCTTATCAATCTTATGTTAAGTCCTGTACTTTGAAATGTCCTGGAAAAGATCAGACTATAAAGACCTTTTACCTCCGCACATTAAAGATTCTACTTAGCACTTTAGCTGTCGAGAGTACGACTAAGTATATGATGTAACAGAGTGACATCATGATCAATAGAGGCATTAGATATAGTCGTTCCATCTTAATCGTTTTATAGACGTAAAGATGAAAACACAGCGCAGTTACAACCTATATTAATTCATTAGGTCTAGCATTATCTATGAATTCATAGATATAGACTTTCTAACTTATGCTAGCCAATTCTCACGCTCGATCAAAGATGTGATATGAGCAAGATGGTGATCACAGTGCCAACTATAGATCTGTGTCATATCATCAAGACTTAGATTACGCGACCACTCAGGATGACTCAGTTCTTTGCCGAAGTCGCTCTCACTCATCCGCTCTAGAAGTAGCGTCCATCGAGCATGAGTTGCCTTCAGCATGTTCAACGAAAATTTGATAGGCGCCGATGAGGCATCTGGTAGCTCCGCCCATGTTGTTTGGTCATAGGCTTTGATCACTGGGGTGTCCTCCGTGAGCGTCCAACGATATCTCACATAACTATTGATATGACTATCGGCTAGATGGTGTACAAGCTGTCTTACGGTCCATCCTTCGGGACGATAAGGTGTGCCAAGCTGCTCTTCACTTAGCTCCATTACGACAGTGGTCAGTCGCTGCGGAAATGACTTCAGATTAGCAATTAATACTGCTCTTTCCTCAGCAGTGATACTTTCTTTTCTTTCAAATTTTCCGATTGGATATTTCAGCAGTTCGATGTCCATCTTGATTATTTTGGATTCAGTCTACAAGGATATGATATATACGTTACTTTAGATGAGTTCACTTACGTAAATACTTCAAGAATATGTCACTCAATCGTAGAGATGCTATCACAAGTCTAGGTGCTGTAGCAGGCACCCTTTCTCTCGGAAATGTCAAGGAGATTCTATCACAGAATAGTGAGATAGATGTTCCTGCCGATACAACGATCCTCTTCCAAGGAGACTCTATCACCGATGGAGGTAGAAACCGAGGAGCTTACTATGCTAATCATCCTCAAGGTATGGGCCAAGGGTATGTCAGACATATTGTGACAGATCTGCTTGGGCAGCATCCAGACAAAAACTTGCGATGTTATAATCGAGGTATCAGTGGGCATAGAGTCTTTGAGTTGAGAGATCGGTGGGATGACGACTGCTTGCATCTAGCGCCCGATGTGCTCAGTATATTAATTGGAGTAAACGACTTTTGGCATACCATAGACTTTGGTTATGACGGCACTGTAGAGCTCTATGAGCGAGATTTTAACGCACTGCTGGATAGGACTATGAAGCATCTACCTAGTACCAAGTTGATTATTGGGGAGCCATTTGTATTGCATGAGGGAAGTGCCATCAAGAAGGACTTATGGTTTGGAGTTTTTGAGGGGTATCAGGCAGCAGCTAGGCGTGTGTCAGATAGATTCGGCGCAACCTGGATTCCTTACCAATCCATATTTGATGATGCTCTGACTTCTGCTTCTACTGACTACTGGTGTCCAGATGGTGTCCATCCATCGATGGCGGGTAACTACTTGATGGCGCATGCATGGTTAGATGCATTTGCGAAAGCGATGAAGTAGTTGTTATTCGTCTTCTTTAGTCTTGGGGTGAAAGTTGTTCTGGACCTTTTCTAGGATCCTTACGAAGAGATTGATCTCTTGTTCATATACTCCATCAAATCCATTTTTAGCCGTTAGGTGAAATAGCCGAGTTGCTTTACCATGGATTTCATTTCCGTAAGGGGTAAGATAGAGCCGCTTAGCTCTCCTGTTAGACCTGTCAGGGACGCGTTCGATCATCTCCTTGTTCTCCAGTAGCTTAACGATACGAGATATAGACGCAGGTTCTTTACGTGTAGCTTCCGCCACTTTGGACTGTGTCACACCTTGTTTTTTATAGATCGAACTGATGACCATATACTGATCATAGCTGATATCCAGCTTATTAGTATGAAAAGATCGATTGATCAGATCTCTAAATCGCTGTATAATCTCCTCTGCCGACATCAGAACTTGTGTCGCATTCCTGAGTAAAAAACTCATAAGCCGTAGGTATCCGTTTTAGTAGTAAACGGGGAGTATAATCTGCGCGAGAAAGATAGGAAGCCTAGTTGGATATAACACGTCATCCTACGTTATTTCATCTTAAAGAGACATAATTAAGACAAGCCTTCTTTGATTAGGTTGGCTTTTTGATTGCCGATATGGACTGCTAAATCTTCGACCGAGGCTTCTTTGATCCTTGCTACAGATCCATAAGTGCTGAGTAATAACCTTGTCGTCTTTGGCCCTATACCTTCTATTTTTTCCAACTCAGATGTGAGAAACTGCTTGGATCTCTTATCTCTATGGAAGGTGATGGCAAAGCGATGTGCTTCATTACGCGCTTGCTGTATGAGCTTAAGACTTTCCGACTTCTTATTGATATAAAGGGGTATTGGATCGCCAGGGAAAAAGATTTCTTCAAGACGCTTGGCGATGCCTATGATGGTGATTTTTTCTTCTAGGCCTAGTTTCTTTAGACTCTTAACGGCTGCATGAAGTTGGCCTTTTCCTCCATCGATGACGATGAGCTGAGGGAGACTCTTGTCTTCATCCATCAGTCTCTTATATCGTCGATATACGATCTCTTCCATCGAAGCAAAGTCATCAGGGCCTACGACGGTCTTGATATTAAACTTCCGATAGTCTTTTTTAGATGGCCGAGCATTCTTGAAGACTACACAAGAGGCCACGGGTTGTGATCCTTGTAAGTTGCTATTGTCGAAGCACTCGAGGTGGATAGGCACCTCATCCATACTAAGGTCAGACTGCAGAGTTTTGAGTATACGTTCTGCTGGCGTCTGCCTTCTGATCTGGGAGATCGCTAGTTTCTTTTTTTGGAGGATGAAGTACTTGATATTCTTAGTCGAGAGATCAAGTAGCTTCTTTTTGTCTCCACGCTGTGGGATCGTTACCTCGATCTGCGGATCAGATATATCTACGTCTATGGCAGTCACGATCTCAGGAGCGATACTGTTGTATTTTTCTCTTACTGTAGGTATCAGGTATTCGAGGATCTCTTCGTGATCTGAGTCGAGATTCATCTTGAGTTCGAAGGTCTCCGTGTTAATGAGAGCACCATTGACCACTTTCATGTAGTTCACGAAAGCCCATTCTTCATCGGAGTCTATCGAGAACACATCGACATCCGAGATGGTATGGCTGACGACCATAGACTTTGCTTGATACTCAGAGAAGAGACCAAGCTTATCCTTCATGTCTTCAGCTTTTTCAAATTCTAGATTTTCAGCATGGCGCTGCATTTCTTCTTTGATGAAGTCTTTGACGGGCTTGAACTTACCATTGAGTATGTTCTTGACTTGCTCTATTTTTTGATTGTACTCTTCTTCTGATTCTAGGCCTACACAGGGTCCCATGCAGTTTTTGAGATGGTATTCTAAGCAGACCTTGTACTTGCCTGCAGATACCTTGCTTTCGGCTAAGTTGAGATTACAATTCCTAAGAGGAAAGAGGTTTTTGATGACCTCAAAGATTTGCTTTGTCTTCCACTTAGAAGTATATGGTCCGAAGTACTTCGACCCATCTTTGATCACTCGTCGTGTGAAGAATACTCTAGGGAAGCGTTCATTTTTTATACAGAGGTACGTATAGGACTTGGCGTCCTTCAGCATGACGTTATATCGAGGCTGAAACTTCTTGATGAGTGTATTCTCCAGAAGTAGCGCATCAGCTTCTGTCTCCACTACGGTAAATTCTAGCCTTACGGCATTCTTCACCATCGTGCGCGTCTTATATGCTTGATTTTTTCTCTCGCCGAAGTAGGAGGACACACGATTACGCAGGGCTTTGGCTTTCCCCACATAGATGATCGTATCTTCTTTATCTATGAACCGATAGACCCCTGGCTGCTTAGGGATCGTAGTTGATATCTGTTTATAGTCTTCTGTCGTCACGCTTAGACAAGTGCTTGTACTATTAACTCTGCTGCAGCTGGATTAGTTACTAAGGGTACGTTATGGACATCGCAGATACGCATCAACATCTGAACGTCCGGTTCGTGTGGATGCTTATCCAACGGATCTCTAAAGAAGATCACGAGGTCAAGTCTGGCCTCAGCCACCATGGTTGCTATCTGAGCATCGCCACCAAGTGGTCCAGAGAGTAGTTTGTTGATTTCATAACCAGCATTTTCGATGTGCTCTCCAGTAGTGCCAGTAGCATATAACTTCGAAGACTCTAGCTCTTTCTTATGTCGTAAGACAAAAGAAACCATCTCTGCTTTCTTGCCGTCATGTGCTATGAGTGCGATATGTAGAGTCTTCTCCATGCCACAAAGTTATCTAACAATATTAAGTAGTAAAATCATAGTAGAGGGGATCATAGCTTTCAACAAAATGTAACATCTTGCGATCCACTTTGCTATGAGCAAGACTGTTTTAGACCTACGCATCGGAGAGCAAGGAGTCATCAAGGCTCTCAAAGAAGAGAGTATGACGTGTACTCTCTTGACTCTCGGGATAACACCAGAGACAACCATATCATTGATACGTAAGTCACCACTTGGTTCAGCTCTTTGTATACGCATCGGAGATACTGATGTAGCCATCCGTAAGAAAGAAGCACAATCCATCATCCTCAAGTGAAGTCTCAAAAAAAGACCATCGCTCTGATAGGCAATCCTAATAGTGGGAAGTCTAGCCTGTTCAATGCCCTTACAGGCCTGAATCAAAAGATCAGCAACTACCCCGGTGTCACTGTCGATAAGAAGTTGGGCAGCTTGAGCTTATCATCTGGAGATGACGTAGAGATCATCGACTTTCCTGGTATCTATTCTTTATATCCCAACTCATCAGATGAGCGAGTGGTAGTTGAGACACTTACTCATCCTGAAAGTCCTAACTATCCTGATGCCATTATCTATGTCGCTGCTAGCCAAGAATTAGAAAAGCACTTCCTGCTGGCTTCTCAGATCAAAGATCTTGGGATACCGATGTTGTTCTGCTTGACCATGACCGACCTGAAGGAAGCCCACGGCGTGAGCTATGATGCTGAGGTACTCGAAGGATACCTCGGAGTGCCTATCGTCGAAGTTAGCACGATGAAAAGCATCAACATCGACGGACTTAAGTATCAACTGATAGATCTGATCAAGCAGCCAGCAGTGGCTACGACAAATTATAAAGCCAGAACGACGACCGAAAGGAAAGCCATAGAAGCCGTTGGGAAGCTCTCCACTCAAAAATCCGATTATGCAAGTCTTTTGGTTGCCCACCATCATGATTGGCTTCAGCATCTATCGGCTGCCGATAGGATACAGATAGCGGCTAGTACTGATGAGATAGACTTTCAAAAAACAAAACTACAGATCGAGGAGACCATGTCTCGATTCAATGCTTTTACGCCTGTCATCAAGAAAGCTGAGCATAGATCTAAAGAGGTCGAAGTCACACTGACAGATCGCATCGATCGTATTATCACTCATCGCGTTTTCGGTCCATTGATCTTCTTTGCTATCATGCTTTTTGTTTTTCAGGCGATCTACTCATTTGCAGAAGCACCGATGGGATGGATAGAAGAGGGCTTCGCATGGATGTCCAGCTCCGTATCAGCTTTGTTGCCAGAAGGATGGTTCAGTAACCTTATCACAGAAGGTATCATCGCAGGCCTAGGAGGCGTGCTGGTCTTTATCCCACAGATCGTTATCCTTTTTGCCTTGATCGCCTTGCTAGAAGAGTCAGGATATATGTCTCG
>CAZXIE010000043.1:0-23899 GCA_964640065.1 uncultured Saprospiraceae bacterium | reverse complement strand
GGAACTTAGAAAAGACTTAGGACTAAGAGCTCAAGCTTATAATACGGAAAATTTTAGCTGGACCAAGATGGCTAAGAGATACAACGATATTTTCTCGCTTCATGCTAAATCAAAACTCGTACAACTTTCTCATCCTAAGACTACTCAACAACCAGCATATTACACGAGAACAGTCTCCTAGAGTATAATCAAACAAAACACAAAAGGGGGCTTACCAAAAGGCAAACCCCGAGACGTGTTGTGATAAATACTTCTTGATATTATACTCTAGAAAACTGAGTACTTCACTCCAAGGCCAAATGATCTACCTGGATTAAAACTTGTAAATAGCTGATCTTCTGCTCCGAAAGATTGGAAGGACTCCGATCTAACTGATCCAAGGATGTTAGAAACCTTGAAGTTGAATGAGAATCTATCTCCTATACTTTTGTTGATATTAAAATTCAAACTGTGGAAAGGATCAGAAAATACATCTGGAAATAATCCTCCTCCAACTACGATAAGCGTTGGACCTTTGACATTATAATAGAATCCTGCATCAAAACCACTCAATAGGTTACGATAAGAGAAACCAGCATTGATGATATATGGTGCTTGTCCTGCCATATCTCTGAATCTCGTTACTTCTTCTCCTGTCTTAGCAAAGTTTTCTCTTGCAGCAAACTCTTGTTGAGTCATCTCAATACGACTATCGACCCAAGTCACATTGCCATTGAACTCAACTATGGAGTTATCAGAACTTGCAAAGTCAAGTTTCTTTCCAAACTCTAATTCTAATCCTATGACTCTTCCATCACCCACGTTACGCGGCTGGTAATCTAGAGAACCTGGTGCCGTTTGATTTCTAACCAATTCTATAGGATCGCTAAATTGCTTGTAAAAGGAACTTAGTGATACACTCTGAGCGGAACTTCCGAAGAGCTCCCATCTTATATCAAAATTGTTAATCAAAGTCTCCACGAGATTGCCATCCCAATCCCCTATCGGAAACAAACCTCCGTTAAATGTTCTTCCCGAAATAGGATCTAAGATCTGAGCAAATGAAAGCTCTTTGAAAGATGGCCTAGCTATCGTTCTTGAGTATGACACTCTAAGATTCTGTTGCTCATTAAGGGCATATATGAAGTTAGCGGATGGAAATAAATCTAGAGAATTCAGCACCTCAGCGTCATCTAATACATTTAGTCCCAGCACATCTCGGCCGGTGTGTCTTTGTACATACTTCTCACCTCTTAACCCTAATACTGCTTTTAGATTTTCAGTAGGAGCAAACTCTAAAGATGCATATCCAGCAGTATTACTTACTGTAGAGTTATACTCATTAGAGTTAGGATCGCTATTACCCGAAGAGTAATAAAGTGTTCCATTAGGAAATAAGTTATTATTAGTAAGTACTTGGTTAGGATCCGTGCTATCCCATATCGGCTGTGCACCAAAGAACTGGAGCATAAACTCTAGGATGGAATAATCTCTCTCTTTATACACTTGGCTAGCACCAAACTTGATCTTCGCATCTCTATTAAAGAGACGAGTATCTTTAGTGATATCTAACCTTCCAACCAAGTTAGTCTCATCTAGAAATCTCCAAAGTCTTGAAGGATTACCACCTGCACCCGCGCTAAAGATCGGTCTATTATCTACAGTGAAAGACGCCTTTCTGATATCCGGATCTACGATGCTAGATACTGTAGGTGACACTCTCCAATCTACGATCCACGATCCTGACTCTCCAAAGTAGTGCTTACCATTGAGCAGTACATTGGTAACTGAGCGTTGGGAGTATTCTAAGTTATTTGCGAAAGCGAGAAAGCCTGATCTTCCGACCGCATCACTGTTATCAAAGACATCAAACTGACCCGCACCTGTTTCTCCATTCTGGAGATGCATGGCCATCAATTTGAATTTAGAATTTTCAGTTTTATACGCTACACCTGCTAGTCCTGCTAGGAGGACGTTATTAGAACCTTCAGCACCACTTTGTTCTATGGCTGGTGTCAACTCTGTTCCATTACGATCCACCTGGTAATCACCATAGAAGATATCATCAAAAAAGTTAGTAGAGTTTTTATACGATGCCGATACAACAAACCCAAGTGTCTGCTTTTTAGCTTCACTCAGCTTCAGTTGATCAGCAAAAGAAAATCCAAAACTATAATCTAAAAAGCTCCTCTGTCTGACTGCTCCAAGATTAGGATCAAAATCATGTAAGAAAGCGAAGACATCGCCATCACTATCTCCACTTACAGGTGAAGGAATCGGATTGGTAGTAGCTCTCAGAGGTAAGTCTCTCGTACCATCATCGAAACCAAATTGATCAGTATCTCCTCCACGATAAGTGAGATAATTATCATTAAAGTGCATGTCTGGATTATATCCGATACTTGCAGATAAATCTAGAACTCTTCGTTCTGGAAAGTCTTTCGTTTCTATATTAACAACACCCCCTGTAAAGTCCGCAGGCATATCTGCTACAGCCGACTTCAGCACAAACATGTTACCTATCAAGTTCGTTGGAAATATATCGATCTGAAGACTGTTGCGATCTGGATCGAGTCCCGGGATATCTACACTGTTGAGCATAGTCTTCGAGTAGCGATCACCAAGACCTCTTACATAGATGTATTTACCGCCTTCTACAGAGACACCCGTAACACGCTTTACGGCACTGGCGGCATCACTATCACCGATCTTTCTAAAAGTCTGCGAAGAGATACCATTAAGCAGGTTCGGTGACTTACGTTGTATCGTTAGAACAGCGGCTTCAGTATTTCTTACTTGCGTAGCTGTTACTACTATCTCGGCAAGAAGTTCTGACTGCTCCTTCATCCGGATACCCTCCAACAGAGTTACTTCACCTTCGATGACTTCTACCCCAGTGATCTTAATCGTCTCAAAGGAGATGAATGAAATCTCGATATCATAAGTCCCGACTGCTGGTCGCAACTCAAAGACTCCGTCAAAGTCTGTGGTTGTCCCAGTCGTAGTACCAGTTATAACAACATTAGCAAAAGGGAATGACTCCCCAGTCGCTTCTTCGATGACAGCACCTCTGATGATACCAGTCTGAGAAAAAAGTCCTGCTGTACAACACAATAGCAGGATTACAAAAGAGAATTTTGAAAAATTCATGTATTTATATTTATCAATGATCACGTCTAATCTTGTAGACAGTAAGTCAATCCTACACGTCAGCAAGATTGGCTTACTCTCTTTATATTTTACTATAGTCCGATAGATGCTAACACACCTGATTGGCCACCTAGTGTCCAACTAAGGTTAGCTGTCGATCCGACAGTATTTGCATTCATGGCTACTTCAGATACCTCACGTGCAGGCACATCTACGAACAGAGTAGCTACATCATATCCAGCTGGCACAGTAAACTGCCAAGAGCCAGTCGTACCCGTACCGTCACCTCCAAAAGATTCTATCCCAGAAGCTGGGTCATATGCCTCATCGATACCGAAGATGTAAAGGTTAGATATACCAGTATTAGTAGATCCATCCCAATCGATGATATGATCGATATTAGCAGCTGGGCCACAGAAGATGGTTCCATTCACGAAGTTGTTAGGGCCCTGTGTTAGTGAACCTTCTGGTCCATCTAACTCCATAGCCGATCCACCGGCGGGTAGAGCCACCACCCAGTCGGTACATGTACCATTCCATGCTTGATCGGTATCAAGGCCGTCATCACCGCAGTTCCAGACAAGTACTTCAGATGCACTTACAGTTCCTCCGAACCACTCGATACCATCATCTTGGTTAGCTACTACTTCCACGCCTTGGATAAGAGTACCAGCACCAACACCGCCAAGTGTTAGACCATTGATTTCATTTCCTTCTCCGATGTTAGTACCACCGTGTCTGATGGAGATATAGTTAAGTACTCCTGAGTTATCATTTGCATCATTACCTCCGTATAGACCATTGGGATCTGATGTCGGGATTCCTTCTATCTGCACTTCTGCGATATCTCCTGCATCATTTGCTGCAGAGATCGGCGCGTTCCCAAGTACGATTATTCCGCCCCAAAGACCATTCACATCAGAATCAAGGTTTGGACTTACTAACTGACCTGGAGTTATTTCATCTGCCACTGACGTAAATATGATAGGTTGTGCTGGAGTACCCATGGCGTTGATAGTTGCGCCTCTTGCGATAAGTAGCGCACTTGCATTGGCTCCTGTACCAGCTTGTCCTTTGACTACAACTCCTGGCTCTATTGTTAAGGTAGTTCCAGTAGTTACTGTTACTCTATTTTGAAGTGTATAGATATTAGGTGCAGACCAGGTCACGTCCGCAGTGATCTCACCACTGACGTCGATTTCTTGAGTTTGTGATGGATCTGGTACACACGTTCCATCATCACAAAGAAATCCTGCAGGACAAGTAACTACTGCACATGGGTCATCGTCCATGAGATCCATACACATACATTGTCCTGGTGTAGGGTTCCATACTAGTACTTGTCCACCAGAACAAGCAGGTGCATTTTGACATGGGTCTGGTGTGATTGTAGATGGATCTACACCACATGTACAAGTAGCTAGTAACACCTCCCCGGCATCACAAGTAGTACCACAGAAGACTCCTTGGTCTTCATTACACGTGAAACCTGGAGGGATATTCAAATCATCACATGGATCTCCGCCACATGATATCATCGATAATGTTGAGATCGCTAAAAGCGTAAATGCAAATAGATTAGTTCTTGTCATTTTAGAAAGGCTTGTAAGTTTTAGTTCAATCTTCAACACGTTAGTACAAAAGTAAAGGCGGTGTCTTGCGGGTACATTAACCATGTGTTATATATATATTAACCACACTTAGAGATGTTTACACCCAGTTAACATACCAACTATTGGGCGGCACATTCACGCTAAATTTAATTTGGCTACGATCTGTTTTATTAGAATTTAGTCTTTAGTACCTTGTGAAGACTTCTGATAAATATTGGTTATCTGTTTAAGTAGGGGATGGCCGTTTTACAAGAATTATGGTGTAAAAAGTGACTAAAAGGATCGTTTATACTCTTCTCTATCTCCTTTTCTAATTATCCAATATCATGATTCATATCAGCATGAAATCTGTGATCGTCAATGGAAATGACATTGATTTTTCCTGTTGAGGTCATCGGAAACCGATATTTTATGTCTTCATTAACCAATGCGCATCGTGTCTTGTTGTAATATTGGAGTAAGTACATCGATCATCAAAAGTTAGAGATATGTCAGTACGTTGGTTTCTTTTACTCCCGATATTCTTTCTTGTAAGTGCTTGTAGTGATGATGGACCAGAAGTACCTGAAGAGGCAACTGTCCTTAGCTATGACGGTGATAATCTAACAGCTCCAACTTTTCCTCAAGGATTGTATGAGTTTGCTTCGAGGTTCCCCAGCGCACTAACACGTAATCTAGAAGGTCAGAGCATCACCCAAGTCAGCTTCTATATGTATGATGAACCTGCTCTGATGTACCTCAATATTTCTACTGACGAGACGACTACAGCTCCTGGAGACATACTCAACACTCAGCTGATCACCAATGCAACCCCCAACTCATGGAACACGATAACTCTCAATACGCCATTTCTCCTAGATGGGTCTAGCGTGTGGGTAGGTATCGAAGTAACTCATGACATCGAACAACAGTCTGTAGGCTGTGACGCCGGACCTGCTTTCCCAAATGGTGACTGGCTCTATGATGAAGAGAATATGGTCTGGGCTACTTTCTCTGATCGGACGAGCGGATCAGAAAGTGTGAATTGGAATATTAAAGCGATTGTGGAGTAGTGAGGCCATTGCGCCAGGAGACGCAATGGAACACGTGTTGTCTTGAGCGTCTCGCTCAAGGATTGTATCCAAGGACAGCATTTACGAAAGTGGGAAATTAGAAAATAATGAGCTAGTAAATAGGCATCTCTAGTCAACCTAGATATAGGCATTTCGAATACGCTCGATGATCATTACCAACCACAATTCATGTACTTCGACCGCAGTTGAGTAGCACGAGTGACAGATTAGAAAACTATGGCGTCTTTCGCGGGACGCGAAAGACAACACTAACCTAGAATTAGAACGTTGAGAGGTCAGGAGACCTTCAACTCACAAAGACTATAATTGAGGCAAAAGTCTCCTGACCTCTTGCCGAAACGCAACACCAACCACCTCATCTCTTAATCTTAGACTCATACAGTGAAATCCAATCATCGGGAGTCATCTTACCTACCAACTCTCCGACCAAGTCATAAGGGATGTCATCCATCCTTTTAAATCTCACACAACTCTTGCCCATGTCAAGCTTGTACTTCGCATGATCAGGATATGAACTTGTGAACCACTCATAAAGATCGGGATTAGCATATACACCCATATGATAGAAGCCGATGAAGCCTTTCTGATTGGCAAGATTCATGAAAGGTAGCGGCAACTTCGTGTCGCAGTGATATCCTGCAGGGTATTTGCTGTGAGGGACTACATATCCGAGCATCTTATAATTGATGCATTCTTTGAATCCTTTTGGCAGGTTGTCGAGTACAATTTTACGGAGCTTTTTGAAGTAAGGCGCGCGCTCTTCTGGTACGTTAGCTATGTAATCTTTAACAGTCATGGTTATGTAGTTAGTCGCCTAAGTTAAGCAAGATTATCATCCGATACTAACCTCTCATGACAGTGACTTTCCGGGAAAGTTGGTAGCCTGCATCATCGACGACTGTTATGACATGATGTCCTGCATCTGGAAGAAAAGCATAACTGTGAAAGTCTCTAGTCTCACCCATAAAAGTGTCATCGATATACCAAAACAAAGTCGCGTCCTGTCGTACATGTGCTACTCGCACGACTAAGGACTGTTGATCTTCATTGAGGTCCTTAGGCAGATAGACATACTCATCAGGATTGGGATAGACGATATCCATCTGATCTGAGGGCGACGACTGACGACAAATCGGATGTACTGGCGGCAATGGTGACCAGTCTGGATGACTTCGTTTATAATAATACGCAGCACTAGCAGGTAGATCAAAATAAGCCTGTAACTCGGTACCTTCTACATCTGCGCACTCTCCGTCATATCGCCAGTTCTCATCTCGCGACACAATATGGACTTCATGATACATACATACATCCGCATGCTCAGTTATAGCTGGCCATAAAATCGTATCTACTTGAGGACATGATGCACTAGCAAGCATACCAGAGTGATGACACTTACGTAAATATGCCATCTCCGTCAGTGGCTCATCAAACCACCTAGTACTCAGATCTGCCCTGCCTGCCACAGCAAATAAAAGTCGACCTGCTGTCTTGGTACCAATGATGCCTTCTCTTCCTTCTCCATCAGCATTGCCCACCCACACACCGATGGTGATATCAGGATGTACTCCGACAGCCCATGCATCACGATGTCCATAGCTTGTGCCCGTCTTCCAAGCGATCGGTGCTCTACTATTCATGCGATGCCAGTCACCTTCTTCATCTGGTCGATTCAGACCTTTCAAGGCATCGAGCGTTTGATAGACAACAGCTGGAGATAGACCTGCTACTTCTTCATTATGAATCAATGCCGCCCCAAGCCCCCTATAGGCATAAGCTAGGTCCCAAAGCCTGACTTCACCACCTCCTAAGATGACAGAAAGACCATAGTGATCTGCACTTCGATCTAAAGAAGATAGTCCATGATCTTGGAGATGATCTAGGAAAGGTGAGATACCAAAAGACCTTAGCATTCTTACGAATGGAACATTGAGCGATCTCTGGAGGGCTTCTGAGGCAGACACTGCTCCGCTATAAGTTTTGTTATAGTTGCTCGGATTAAATCCAGCTATATAGGTAGGTATATCAAAGACGATCTGGTCTGGTGTGATCATCTTTTTATCCATCATATGTGCATATAGAAATGGCTTCAGTATAGAGCCGGAGCTTCTTCTAGCTTGTATTACATCCACATCGGACTCTACGGATCCTTTGATATTACCATGGTAGGCAATCACTTTCCCAGTCTTGGTATCCAGTACGATGCATCCGGCATTATTGATTTCATTCTGCCGCCACTCTCCATGTAGCTGAGTCATCACTTCTGATATCGATGATTGCAAATCAGCATCTATATCGAAAAGGTCCTTCTTGTCTGGTTGTTGCTTCACTAGCTGAAGAAGATGTGGTGCCTTCTGCGGGAGAGGATATAGTCTAGATGGCAGAGGTTCTTCAAGGGCCGCTTCAAGGTCTATCTCATCCAACAACTCCTGATCGTACAGCATCTTAAGCAGCTGGTCTCTCTTGGATTTGAGGAGATGGCGATTACGATTGACATGGATGAGTGAAGGAGCATTTGGCAAGACAGCGAGAGTGGATGCCTCCGCCCAAGACAACTGCTCTGGTGACTTATGAAAGTATCGCCAGCAGGCAGCCTCGAGTCCAACAACATTGCCGCCATATGGAGCTAGAGAACTGTACCATCGTAAGATATCTTCTTTACTATACCAGAGCTCTAGTCGGAGTGCTATGCGCAGCTCTTTGAGCTTTTGCCAAAGCGTTCTATTCTGGTATCCTGATATCATCCGCCCAACTTGCATAGTAATCGTACTTGCACCACTGACCACTTTTCTGGCTTTTATATTTTGCTTGATCGCCCGAGCTACTGCCAATGGATCTACTCCTGGATGCGAATAATATCTCTTGTCTTCGTAGGTGATGATGGCCTTTGAAAATCTCTCAGGCACCTCTTCGATGACTGGAAACCTCCACTGTTCATCACTAGCTATCGTGGCAGATAGGAGCTCACCTGAGCTATCATTTACGACAGTGGAAAAAGGGACTTGAAGAAAATCTTCCTTGATGGGCCATAAGAACCAAGTCGCGAAGATCAGCAGTCCGCTGATAACTCTATATCGATATGTCCGCCAGAGCTTCTTCATGATCTAGAGGGAAGTTGGCTTCACCACAGAAACTTTCTTAGGTGCGGTCGTCGCTATAACACTGCCATCATACATCGCTTCCACCTTGACTGGTGGCAAGAAGTAATCTCCTTCATAAGTGGCATTGAGCACCACGGCATATTTCTTAGTTTTTCGGCCTAGGTCGAAGAAAGTATGTACACGATCATCGCGCACATCTTGATAATCATATCTAGCTTGCTCGACGCCCACTTGATTGAGTCTGCCACTGCGTATCTCCCAACCACTCGGTACTATCTGAGTTAGAGCTAACTCATCGAGATAGGTATCGCGAGTATTAAGATTAGTCACACTAACGATAGCCTGAAAGTCTGTGCCTTGAGCTAGCCGCGAGACATCTATATTATGACCCTTCATATCGGTATAGTTCACTGAGATCTTGACATGATTATTTTTAGGGGCTTCATCGAGCGCGTCTTCCATCGACTTCTGACCAGACATCCGTATAGCTCCAAATAATACTTTTTCAGACCGATTAGTGATCGATACTTCTTGATCATCAATCTCATCAGGATTATAACTCACAGTGAATACACTTTTGTCATAGATGATGTCCTGCTTATCTGGACCTATAGCTATCGATGCATTGATAGGTTGAGCATCCATAGAAGTAGAAAACTTACCGATAGTCGATAGTGCAAAAGCTAATGTCTGGGTACTATGCCATCTCTTATTATTGAGTTTATCGATGATCCTCTTGATCAGTATGATGGCATCATTCTTTCGATCTAACTCGCTCAGGCACTGAGCGATCAGAGACATGTCTCGGATGTCACTTCCATAGGTATATCCCAGCTCTTGGTACGGTTCGATATCGAACCCTTCTCCTTTGATGATATCAAGTGCAATGGATTTCTTACTGGACTTAGCATAAGCAGCAGCAAGCAAGTATTTGGCAAGAGAAGGGAGCTTTTTTTCTGATCTGAGGTTATTCATGGCGCTTAGGTCAGGCTCTCCGTATAGGGCTAAAGAGTAAAGCCTATAGGCCTGTCTATACGTTTGTGAGACATAATATTTATCGTCCACCTGAGAACTGTATTTTCTAGCTGTAGACTTCTGATATGCCGACCAGTCATTGAGCGCTTGCTGGGAGACGTAGTATCCCTTTTCTTTCGCTTCGATCAGGAAGTGCCCTGCATAAGACGTCGACCAATCATTGATATGGCTACCACTTCCAGGCCAATATCTGAAAGCACCATTAGAATTTTGCATACGCAGGATCCTTGTGATACCAGACTTGATATTACGATCGATCGTTTCTTGATTGATAAAATCTGAGAACTCGGCCAGATACAGCTGCGGGAAAGCTCGAGAAGTCGTTTGCTCAAGACATCCATATGGATAACGCACTAGATAATTCAATCTATTGCTGAGATCTAGCTGGGGCAAGTGACTTAATTCTAAGACTGCTTCATTAGTCCCTGTCACTCCGACTTTCTTTAGTACTTCAGCCCAGTCTTGATCGCCTTCGATAGCAAACTCATAAGACTCTGTTACTATGGGGTTAGGATTACGGATGTCTACTTCCACTTGCTGACTTGTACTATACCTTCCACTTGTGGCTGTGATATCGATCTTAGCTATACCTATATCATCTCCGACTTGGGCATCGAAGTAGGTGACTTTTTCTCCTTGATTTTGGAAGCTCATCTTTTGTACAGGAGCTTCTACTCCCAGATTATTAGTCGTCTTGATCTCTACACTTACGCTACTGATGTCATCTTCCATAGCGAAGACAGACACAGGTATCCTAATATGTTCACCCTGAGATACTACCCTTGGCACAGTTGGCAATAACATGAGGGGTGATTTGACTGGTACTGCCGCTTCCTCATGACCATAAGCGCGGTCTGATCTCGCTACTACCATCGCTCTCACGGAACCGATGTAATTAGGCATCTCAAAAGTGTGTTTTCTTTTTTCTCCCTTTTTTAATTTGAAAGGACCTGCCGAAAAAACCACTGGTTTAAATCTAATCGCCTTCTTCTGGCCGCCATCTCCTCCTTCTTCTCCATCTCCTCCGACAGAGACGATCTTATCAGCACCATTATTAAGTCCATAAAGGATGTCATCATACACATCCCAAGTTTTCACTCCGTGAGATCGCTTGGCATAAAAGAATCCATGCGGATTGGGCGTCTTGAAGTTGGTCAGATCTAGTAATCCTTCATCTACGATAGCTATGGTGTACGTCATATCTCGACCATCTTCTTCACTGACTGATATATCAAATGATTCTTCAGGTGCAAACTCCGCTTGATAGGATAAGACAGGTTGCAAGTCAGTTTCCGGATCTATTACATTGATGGGAAGTATGCCGTACATTCTGATCGGAAGGTCGTTAGACAGCTGATTATAATCTTGCACGAGACTTACGTGTAGGTATACGTTAGGCGCCATATCAGGTAGTACATCGAGCGTATATGATGTCGATGTGCCTTCGGCAGTAATCCATTGTAGATCTCTTACCCCTCGTCCGTCTTCTATAGATATCAGTATCTGCGCGCCTTCTTGAGAGGGGATCGTAACCGTTGCTTGATCACCTACTTCATAAGAGGTCTTATCTGTAGCAAGTGCGAGTTTATTGAGAGAGTTTCGTTCTTCAGAACTCACAGTAGCTCTCCATCCACTTGCGTAAATGTAACTCCCAGTACAATGACCAGATTTCTTATCACACACACGCACGAGCTTTTGTCCATATTCTAATTTGTCAGTGTTATAATCTACACGCACTTTCCCATCGCTCCCAGACACTCCTTCTAATTTTATCACAGCCTTAGCATGGCTATCACTATTTAGGTCGTAGATGCGATTTCTATTGCTACGTCTATACCACCAGTTCCATTGTACATCATAGACTCCGATGCTTACTTCACGATTGGCCTGTGGTCTGCCATCACTATCCACGACGACTAGATCCATATAAGAAGGTTCTCCTATCTTCAGATAAGAAGATCCCCAAGTAGACTTAGGAAGAGACAGGCCAACATAAGTGGCATAAGGGCTGACCTGTAGGCTTGAGTAGTTCTCTGAGAAGTCACCACCCTTTTCTATAACTCTTGATGTTACGTTAGCCCGAAGCATGCCAGGAAATCGATTTTCATCATCTAGCTTTAGTTGAAAGTATGCTTCACCATCATCATTCAGCTGACCTTCGAAGAGGGTTACATTCGTATTTACAATTCGCCTAGCTGGATCTGAAAAAGTATATCCCTTATATTCTTTATAGTATGGTGTTACAGAACTCCACTTGGCATCTATCTTAGATGTTAAGTTAGATGCTGGTGCACCATGTAGCCAAGATGAAGCTATTGTGATTTTTCGCTCTTCCTTTTCTGCGTATTCGATTCTATCTGTTACGTCTAGACCAAGCCTAAGTCTATTAGGCTTTACAGTTTCAACTGATATAGACTTGCTATATCTATTGCTTCCGATATGAAGTATAGCAGTCCATCTACCTGTCACATCCGAGGAGGATGTGGGAATATCAAAATTATAAACATGTTCTAAGTGTTCGCTTGTTGTTTGTTGGTATCTCTCTTGCCCTTGTGCATCTTTGACAGTCAACGTGACAGGATGGTTAGCAGGTAAAGTCTTCAGCTCATCCTCTACCATAGCATGCATATATATCGTATCACCAGGACGATATACACCTCGATCAGTGTAGATAAAAGCATCTAGGGGTTTATCTTTTGTTCCACCTGTGTTAAAATCTGTGACGCTATTAGCCTCAGCATCATTGATGGTAAGGTATGATATGCCAGATGCATGATTGATGACTGCAAAAGTCGGCTTCTCGCTTAGCTCTAACTCTGCAAATCCCCTTACATCAGTATTCGCTGTAGCTATCAACCTGCGTTGCAGATTATAAAAACTCACTTCTGCAGCAGATAATGCAACTCCAGTAGAGATGCTCGTTGTGGCGATATGATATCGACCATCATATCCCCTTTTTATGATTGTACCTACATCTGATATGAGGATATTAGAAGAAATAAATTTCCTAGCGCTATAGTAACGAGCCGAACAAGGGGACTCATCATCACTATAATAGTACCGATAGGACATGATAGATTGATCCTTCCTAGGCGGACTGTAACCACTGATGGCTTCTTCACACTTATAATTCACATAAGAAGGTCTATATCCAACTCTTACTTGATAGATGGCATTGGGCTCAGGTTGTATCAAGTTACTTAGGTCTATCCCAATTTGTTGATACTCGTTTGCTACACTTCCAGTTTTGATATCATGCTTTTCACGATAGACGATCTTTCCTACGTATGCATCCGCATGCTCAGAATCCAAGGTATTCTGTTGTAAAAACTGTAGAATGTTGTCCTCGTATATCTGGAATACCTCGATATCTACCGTATCCAAGTTCACCGCTTGAAACATAAAGTTAACAGGGCCGTTTCCCGGAGCTATCACACCTTGGTTAGCAAGTTTGAGTCCAGGATATATTGGCTCCACTAATAACGTTCTTACGACATCACTTTTTAATTGGGCATCTCTAAAAGAACGGACATTACGTGATATCTCTATACTTACATTCTCTGCTAATGCTCTACCTGGATAAATCTTCAATAAGCTACCTTCAACCTCAGATCTGATATTATTACTCTTACCATTGATAGAGACTAAACCCTTTGTAATTTGTTTAGAATCTAACGGGATACTGAATTGGGCTTCTACAACATCTCGTTTTTCTTCATTGAAAAGAAGTCGCTCAAATACAAAATCTGTATATCCAGAAATGATAATATCCTTTTTCGATGTTCTGCCCTGCAGATCCTCTATACTGAGCGTCATCTCCTGTGACTCCTTAGTCTGTATAATATCTTTAAAAGAGAACTTCTTCTTTGTTGGAGTAGAACCTTCTTCCCAGACTAATTTATTATCAGTGCGGCTACCATCCAGTCGAAGCCTTTCGTTAACTAATTCTTGATCGACGTATTGGTTGGTATGTATCTCTCCTGTGATAATCACTTGAGTCTCTTTGTCGTTTCTAATTTTATTCTGTTTGATATTAGCGATGTTGATCTCAAGAGGGCGAGTTCTAAAAGGTATATAGGCCTCTCTATTATCTTGACCTCCAAGTACTTTATCAATATCGATATTGATCGCATGCTGCTGATCATAGTGTAGTATGTGCTCCTTTTGAAAGACTACAGTAGTTGAATCCACCCATTTCCAAAAACCCTTGATGGCTGGCATAATTCTTAATCCGGCAACACTGGATGTGTCTATACTGTGTCCTTTTCTAAAACGAATCGTGATCTCATGATCTATATCCACCAACTCAACAGGATGCTGTATGATGTACTGATCTATGATAGCTATTTGCTCAACAGTAATTTCATTTGGCAGGACTCGATCGCAAGCGATGGTAGCTGTTAGTAGAAGAAAAATAAGCAGGTATTTCATAGTTTTTGATTGAAGTATTTAATGAGACATACTCAGAAAGAACGTGCAGTGAGACAAAGGATATTATAAGGGTTTACTCTAACTCTTAACTAAATTTTAAGAAACTACTTTACATTTCTCGTAGATCAATCTCTCATTTTTCAGAGCTCGACAATGTATACATCTGAAGACCTCTTGTAGGCTGCCTGAACGGAAGCACCTTATTGATATTTCTATTCGCACCTAACAGGACGGAAGACTTACCAGTGTTCTTGTCTTTACATATCGCACATCTTACCCAGTGATTACCAGAAACTGCATTAGATGCGCTTCTCTTGAAATCAAGGTTTTGGTTATTATCGAATATTTGGAGAGTCTCCCATGGGCGAGTAGTAATATTAGGATAGAGTGCAAATACTCCGATGTCTAGATCTCCGTCATTGTCATAGTCATCTAAGAAAAGATCACTAGCACCATTGATCTGATAGAACTTAGCAAGGTCATACTCTTGATTACCATCCGAATCATAGATCCGAAGTCCATGATAAGGTTTGAAAACCACTGAGTAATCAGCATTATCACCATTAACTACAATCAACTCTGGATCATCATCACCATCGATATTTGCAAGGCGAAAATCTAAGGTGCCATATATCGGATGATTATTAATAAGTACCTCCTCTCTAAAGTTAAAATCGCCCTCATTATAAAAGACCGATACTTTTTCATTGCCTTGAGCGAATAAGGCAACTATGTCTAACTGTCCATCCTTATTGAGATCAATGATTTGGGATTTAGATGCACCCGTTTGTCGACTTACTACATAGCGTACCCATCTATCATCTTCATAATTAAATAGAGATAGATCGCCAGTCTCCTGATCATCCGTAATAGTTCCAAAAGAAGAAATAATATACTCATCTACTCCATCCCCATCGACATCTCCCTTAGTAAAATCTATAGGCCGATGAAGGCTATCTATCAACACAGATTTAACTCCTTCTTCTACTCTATACAACACACCTTGGGAGCGATGATCAGGTCCTATCGTGCCCATAGATAAGATGTCATATACTTCTGTATCTATTACTTCTAGATCAACGGGCAATCCAAGGTCTGTAGCGATAATATTAGTTTGGTCTGCTGATGCAAGTATGAGCTGACCTAGATCATTTCCAATAAAGTACTTTGAGTCAGAAGCACACTGAGCTAGTATAATATTGGGGTCTGTGTCGCTGGACATTTCTTGCTGCCGAATCTCAAACTTGGAAGAAAAGATGGCGGAAGTATCAAAATCAACAGTAGACAGGAACAACGGAGCTGAATTATAAATATAGCTATAGACTCGATTCCAATCTTTCTTTGGTAAGGGCACCCCACTCTTCTCGATCAGACCCTTCATCGTAGGTAAGACTTTGAGCCAACTAGTTTTGTCTAAAAGTTCGGGGCCTGTATAAAGGTGACAATTGGAGCAGTACTGCTTTGCTAGTGTTTCATCAGGGTGCTCTTTTGGTTCTTGTTGACAAGAATTCAATAAAAAACACCAACTCATCAGGAACAATAAGCAAATGAGACATGTCCTTATTATTCCAAACTTCCTCAATGATCTAAAATTGATATTTCTCCTCGACCAATACTAATATCGCGCCCTCTTAGTAAATGATTATGTACGACCTTGTTTTCAAAATCAAGAATCTGGCTTACACCTATGCCATTGGCCTCTCCCCAAGTTATAAACAACTTCTTATCGCCTATAAATTCTGATTTATAATTCTCTTCTTCATGAACTCCTTCTTCTCCACCAGCTACGGCTCGCCAATGCATGTTTGATTCATCGTCTAGTATCACGTGATAGACATCTTCCCCGTATCTGTACTCGATTGTCTTACCGAACAGACTGCTCAATTCCATCTGGACTGACTCCTCTTCCACCAAGGCTTGAGTTTGACTTCCGTCCTTACATGCCCATATCACAATGACCATGAAGATTACTACAATCAAAAACTTACTATTGTTAGAATTCATGATCTAGCCTTTTTGTAAAAATGAAAGTAAGTCTGCCATCGACTGATGATCAAGATTAGCTTCTAGTCCTTCCATCATAAAAGAAGTACCTAGAGATCTAAATTCAACAATGTCAGACTTAGGAATTTCAACGGAAACACCGGTCATCTTTTTTAAAGATACAGAAGAATCATCTTCACTATATATAATGCCGAGATGAACTTGGCCATCATCTAAAGTTAGTTTATGGTTGATGTACTTAGAGTCGACGGCCGCATTAGGATCCAATATATCATGTATAAGTGACTCTTTACTTTTCCTACTTATCTCTGTAAGCGAAGGACCTACTTCATAGCCCTTGTCTCCATATACATGACACTGACTACATAACTGATCGAATACGGCTAATCCATCCTCTACATTTCCTTGAAGACTTAAAGAGTTCTTCATGTCAGCTATCACAGCTTGGCGTGTCACAACACCACTATCACTAAAAAGAGCTTCTGCTCGAGATTTTGTTGTCTCATTATCGGTCCACCAAAGTAGAGTTCTTCTCCTCTCTAGATCAAAATTCATCTCTCCGATATTGATATTCTCATTTTCTAATCCCGTTAATAGTGCGTCGTGATGTAGTTCTTTATATAATAGAATATCACTTGCGGTTCTTCTCGAATTTGGACTCATTGAATCCCATTTATCAACAAGCATTGAACCGATGCTAGGGTCATCAGACTCCCAGAGTTGCTCTAGCGCCTTGATCTGCAACTCTTCTGGCTGTTCATAATTCAACAAAGTTGAGAGAACATTTGACTTTGAAGAATAGGGTCTTGTTCTCAATAGACTCAACCAAGCCAAGCGCTCTTCAACAGACTGTGCCTTATCTAGTATAGTCTTATCTGCCTGTTTGATATGAGTTAGATAATCAGAAGATGAGGGCAAGCCTAAATTAGATCTCAGATGTTGGATAGCACTTAACAACGAAGTATTGCCCTGCGAATCAAGGGCTCTAACAGTGTTTTTAAATGAATTGGTCGCATCATCCGCAGAGAGATTGGATGCTATCGATTCTACTACAGCATGCTTTATATCTGCCGGAAGATCTGCAGTCGATATTCTTTCTACAATTTTTTCAACACCATCAATATTTGCAATACTAGACTGGGTCAGTAATGTCAAAAATTCGGATCTAACTGTATCAATATCACCTTCTAATATGGCATTGAATATATCAGCTTCTAATCCTTTACTAGCCAATGCTAGAGCCTGTAGGCTCCATTGATCATTTTTCAAATTAAGAGACGAAACGATCTTTTCTTTTAATGTCTCGCTTATTCTTTCTTTCGCATCTGAAGAAATCATACTTAAGCTTAAAGCCGCCTGCATTCTAGGAGGCAACTCAGGACGCCCAAAAGATTGTAAAATTTTATCACGCACAGCTTCATCATCATCCACAAACTGTTCAGCGAGCTGTATCACTCCTTTCAAATATTCTGGATGATCATTATCCAACTGAGTTAAAATGATTCCTGGTGTTAGTTCTTTTTTATAATTTAAAATATGCAGCGCGTGGAAACGAGCAAGGTGATTCTCCGATGAAAGTAGTTCCATAAGATTTTCGCGAATACTAACCCATTGATCATCATCACTAACAATCAAGCGGTGAGCCGTATTTCTCACCCATTGATTATGATGCAAGAGCAGCGCTACTCTATCTAAGGGTGATTTCACTTTTACAAAAATATCCTGATCAGATCGATCATGATTATTAGAACGAATTCTATAAATTCTACCTTTATCCTTACCTGCGTCAAGATCTAAGGTTTTTTCAATTTCATCTGGAATCCACTCGGGATGCTCGATGACTTTTCTGTACATATCTACAACGTACATAGAACCGTCAGGGCCAATAGTCAAGTTTACCGGACGAAAAGATCTATCTGTGCAAGTCAAGAACTCACTATGGTCATATAATCGCGAAGCACCTTTGATGGAATTATTTTTATAGACATGATCTACATGGACCAAATTCAAGACGACATCTGCTACCCAAATTGAATTTTCTAATTCACTTCCTAGAGAACCGTTATTGTAATATGTAATACCACAAGCTCCAGAAAAATATCCCGATTGCTCTGGGTGATTTACTCTTGATTCTTGCTCCCCTACGGGATATATTCTCGAAAGTCCGTTTTCATCATGATTTGAAATATTTACGAAAGTGATATCTGCTGGCTGACCAGCTAGCTTGCCATACTTGCGAGGATATACTATCTGATTAACGTGTTCTAGATTATGGGTTCCAAGCACTTCTCCCCACTCGTCTATACCTAATTCAAACCCACCTGAAGAAGGGCCAATTTTTTCTATTTTCTTTTGATCAATGTTTATCCGAAAATCATCGCCGCCAAGTTCTATTTTAGAGGACATGTCGCCCCACCAATACGGCTGTCCAGAATTACCACCATTGGCCGCATAAATCCATCCATCTATACCAAAAGTGAGTCCGTTGTAATTATGCTGAAGATTACCTGTACTAAATCCTCCCATAAGCGTATCTCTTTGATCTGCTTTGTCGTCCTGGTCGGTATCTCTAACATGAAGAAGATAAGGCGGTGCAGCTACAAGAATGCCCTGATCATAAGGCATGATAGATGAGGCCAACTCTAGACCTGAGGCGAAGATAGAGCTACTCTCATAGTCGCCATCCAGATCCTTGTCCTTCAGAAGCACTATACGGCTCAGGCTATCTTCATATGGATACCCAGGCATCTCTAAAACGTATGTATGACCGTGCTCATCAAACTCTATATCCACTGGATCTTTTATAAGTGGTTCAGCAGCCACAAGAGTGAGTTGATATCCGTCTTGAATAAAAAAGCCAGAAGGTGCCCTCTCAGTATCAGAGGCGCAATTAGAAAAAATAAAAGAACCTATTAAGATCTTAAGGAAAGTGGTGGATTGTCTAAAACTCATGATCTAATCGGATAAAATAACAATGTAAGGTTGGCATAACCTAAGGTACTCAGACATCTGAATAAATACTGACGTCCCTTAAGAGTTTTTGACACTAGACTTTCTTATGATGAGTTTTGGATCGAGTGATGTCTGGTACACCTGACCGTTGGAATTGAGAGCGCGAAAGAAGTAATCAAAAGACATGGCGCCCATCAAATCAGGATTTTGCTCGAGAGTGGTTAATCCTGGGTTGAGAAACTTCGAGATTTCAGAATTGCTAAAACCCACAACTCCAAGTTGATGTGGGATGTCGATATCATTGTCTTGCGCATAGCCATAGATACCTGTAGCAATATCATCGGTCACAGAAAAAATGGCATCAGGTGGGTTCTTCAAGGAAAACAATCGATGGGAGGCTCTATAACCTTCTTCTCCACTTTCCTCCTTATTATTATAATCAGAGATGATTAAGTAAGCCTCGTCGAACTCCATGCCATGATCTTTCAAGGCAGCTATGTACCCATTGCGTCTTTCGTGGCCGATAGACCAACTGTCTGAGGAACCTATATGAGCGATGCGCTCATAACCCTGTTCGATCAGATGTTCTACTGCTCTATAAGCCCCTTGGAAGTCGTTATTATTTACATAATTGCCGTTATAATTATCATACATCCTATCCATGACCACAACTGGTGTCCTTGTATGTATGATCGACAGTACATTCTTGCTGAAGTCACTATGCTTCGAGGGAGCAAGCAGGATACCTGACACACCAAACTCACTGAACTCCTCGAGTATCCGCTTTTCTTTTTCTGACTCGTGATTAGACTCACCTACAAGGACAAAGTATTTGTGCTCTCTTGCTTTTCGCATGATGCCCTTCAGCATGCATGAAAAAAACTCATGACTCACCATAGGAACTATCACACCTACTACCTTTAACGTATCACTCTTCCTCAAGGAAACAGCAAGATTATTAGGCTTATAGTTCAGTTTATGCGCCATATCCAGAACTGCCTCCTTTGTATGGACATTGATGTCACTTTTGTTGTTCAAAGCACGCGAAACTGTGGTAACAGATACTTGTAAAGCTTTAGCTATATCACTCAGTTTCGCTCTCTTCATGAACCAAATGTAAACGTTACCGTAAACGTTACCGTAAATATTTTGGAAATATTTTGTGGTCTAAGTACTCTTAGACTACTAGATAAGCCCTATAATAGTCGTCAGCTTCATACTAAATCGTGAAAAAGGTTGTTGAGCAAGTTCGATGGAATTGGCTCCAATTATGAGAAAAAACAACATGGTATGTTGCAATTATTAAACTGTAATATGAAAATCTATCGTATGAAAAAACAAAAGTTTTTGACGCTTTTGGTAGTTGTGCTGGGCCTAATGGTCAATTTCCAGCTAGCTGCACAGGTGTCAGGTATTGTTACGGACGGTAGCACCGGAGAAGCATTAATCGGTGCCTCAGTAACAGTCAAAGGTTCTACAGTAGGTACCATCACAGATATTGATGGTTCTTATTCTATCGCAGCAAATGCAAATGATGTATTAGTATTCTCATTTGTAGGATTCAATGAATTCGAAGCTGTAGTTGGTAACAGAACATCCATTGATGTCGGCCTATCTGCAGGTCAGCTGCTTGATGAGGTAGTTGTAACTGGTTACCAATCTCAAAGGAAAAGAGATATCACTGGTGCGGTTGCTACCATCGATAAAGAAACTCTCGCTTTGGTGCCTGCTTCCAGTGTAAGTCAGAAGCTTGCTGGGAAAGCCGCAGGTGTCACTATCAGTACTTCAGGATCTCCTGGAGATGGAACAGCCATCAGAATACGTGGTTTTAATTCACTAACTAATAACGATCCTCTTTTCGTTATCGACGGTGTACCAACAAGAGATAACTTCTTGAACAGTATCAACCCGAATGATATCGAGAGTATCCAAGTACTTAAGGATGCAGCGTCTGCAGCTGTATATGGTGCTAGAGGTAGTAACGGAGTTATCGTAATCACCACTAAGCAAGGAAGTGCTGGTAAGACTAAAGTGTCTTATGATGCCTACTATGGTGTCCAGAACCCTGTTAATGATCCGGGGCTTATTACTGATCCGGAAATATACAGACAGTATGTCCAAGCTGCCACAAATGCTACGGGCGGTGAAGTACCAGCTGTATATGCAGGAAATACATTTCCTGAGTTTTACTTTGGAGATCCAAGTCAGCCTTATGCTCCTGGTACTATCGGAGTGCCTGGTAGTGGAAACCTTCTTACAAGTCCAAATGTCAATGGTACTGACTGGTGGGATGAAGTAACTGGACCAGCCCCTATCACAGAGCATAACTTAAATATCTCTGGGGGAACAGAAAATTCAAGATTTAGTATCTCCTCTAACTATATGGATCAGCAAGGAACGATCAATGAGACGTTCTTCAGAAGATTCTTAGTGAGAGCTAACAGTTCGTTCGATGTAGGTAGATTTACCTTTGGAGAAAACTTATCTGTATCGAGAATTAACTCAATAGGTCAATCAGGTGGTAACCAAAGTGAGCAGAATATCGTCACGAATGTTATACGGATTCAACCAATTGTACCGGTCTTAGATGCAGGAGGAAACTTTGCTGGGCCAAAAGCTCCAGGCCTTGGTCTTGGTAACAACCCAGTTAAGGAGATTGCAGATGACATAGATGATGTAGGAACATTTACAAGACTTTTTGGTAATGTATATGGTGAAGTAGATATCATAGAAGGGTTGTCTGCAAGGACCAGCTTAGGTTTTGATCAAGGAACACAATTCACTCAGGATGCTACTTTCCCTAACTTTGAAGCACGTGAGCCTAACCAGTTCATTTTCGCATTTAGTGAAAACTGGGCACAACAATTCGCATGGACTTGGACTAATACTTTAAACTATCAGATCAATGTCGATGATAAGCACAGTATCAACGCACTCGTTGGATACGAAGCTTTCAGACAAACTGGTAGAAATATCGGTGGTGGTTTGTCCGACTTCTTCGTTTTCGGCGTTGACTCTAGATTCATCAACACAGGTTTAGGAAATCCTGACTCAAGAGAAGTTAATAGTGGAGGATTCCAAAGAACCTTTAACTCAGTTTTTGCTAAGGTTGACTACGTATTTGACGATTGGTTGATCCTCAGTGGAACAGTAAGAAATGATGGAGCATCAGAGTTTGGTGCTAACTTCAGAAGAGGAACATTCCCTGCAGGAAGTATCGGTGTGAGACTTACTAACTGGATCCAAAACGATAACATAGAGGACTTCAAAGTAAGATATAGCTATGGTATCAATGGTAACAATGCTATTCGACCTGATAATGCATTTGAATTATTTGGTGGAGGAACTGGAAGTTCGTTCTACGATGTAGGAGGTAACAACAACAGCTTATCCACAGGATTTGCACTTCAAGCTAGAGGTAATCCTGATGGAAAGTGGGAAGAACTAGAGCAGCACAATTTCGGTGTAGATTTGACTCTTTGGAATGGAAAGTTAAGCCTTGTCTTCGATGTGTTTAGCAAAGAGACGCAAGATCTGCTCTTTACAGCTGCTGTGCCAGGTACAGCTGGATCGGCGAATCCTGCAGCTAGAAACATAGCTAATATGACTAACAACGGGTTTGATGCTATCATTAACTATAGAGATAACATCTCTTCCGAAGTAAGCTTCAATGTAGGATTGACTCTTGGTCATTATAGAAATGAGATTACAGCAATCTCAGATCTACAGACACAGTTCTTCTCGAATGGTAGTAGTAGAATTGGTGCGACTTCAATCAACAGAGTAGGCGATCCAATTGGATCTTTCTTTGGTTTAAGAACTGATGGCATATTCGCTTCTGATGCGGAAGTAGAAGCACATGCTAATCAGCCAGGTGCTGCTGTAGGTAGAATACGCTTCCAAGACTTGGATGGTGATGGAGAGATCAATGATAATGATAGAGAAGTTCTAGGTAGTTTCCACCCAACGCTAACAACTGGCCTTAATTTTGGAGTAAACTATAGGGACTTTGATTTGACAGGATTCTTATTCGGTTCTTTTGGAAACGAGATCTTCAATTTCAACCGTCTGTTCACTGATTTCTCTCAATTTGAGGCAAATGTCAGACAAGAAGTGTTTGAGGATGCTTGGTCACCAACGAACCTAGATTCTGAAATTCCTGCTCCAGATTACGACGGAAGAGGGTTTAACAGTCGTCCTAGTGACTATTATGTCGAAGATGGTAGCTATATAAGACTAGAAAATATACAACTTGGTTACAGAGTTAGTAATATAGCAGGCTCGGACGCAAGTGTGAGATTTTACATACAAGGACAAAACTTGTTTACGATAACTGACTATACTGGTTTAGATCCAGCCTTGTCCAATTTTAGAAACAACAATGACGGTACCACAGGTGATACCGGAGTTGGATTGGATTTTGGTAACTATCCTTCTAGTAGGACAGTTCTTTTTGGACTTAACCTAAGCTTCTAATTTTTAAAATTTAAAACGTCAGAATAATGAAATATCTAAAAATTGGATTATTCGTAGCCGTTCTGGGGATGATCGCTGCTGCATG
>CAZXIE010000042.1:21899-24015 GCA_964640065.1 uncultured Saprospiraceae bacterium | reverse complement strand
CTTCAGTATCTACGATTAAGTCCATACTACAATCTGGGTCTGCACAATCTACAAGCCCATCACCGTCATCATCTATATCATTATCACAGATTTCTTGACAACCAGTACGATCTACGACAATACTATTTATCAATGTATCACACTGGCTCAGTGTAAAGAGCGTATAGTCATTCGCTTCAAGGTTATCAAAGAATGGCCCCAGAGCTCTTCGTGCAGGCATAGTAGGAGAAGTCAATACATACTCTAAGGATACATCAAAATTCAAAATGCCAATGGCTCCTGTTGCTTCATTACAAGCACTTGGTTGTACTTCTGTTTCCACCACTAAGTCTCTTCTACAATCGGGATCTGCACAATCTATAAGTCCATCTCCATCATCATCGATATCATTATCACATACTTCCCCACATCCACCTGTAACTGAAACGGTAACTTGTACAGAAACTGTCTCACATCCTCCTATTGCAACTAATGTATAGCTAGCAGGAATAAGACCTTCAAAAACCCCATTCACAGGGCTTCGCTCAGGGACACTATTAGAAGAGATTACATACTCTACAGCAGGGTCAAAATTCGTTATTTGGACTCTACCTGATGTAAGATCACATCCACTATCAGTCGTTTGGACAGTAACGGCAAGCATATTGTTACAGTCACTATCTACGCAGTCTATGAGTCCGTCTCCGTCATCATCTATTCCGTTATCACAAATCTCGGTGCAAACATTAACATTAGAAATCTGAATAACGTCTGATGAAAGAGTTGTGCAGGCATTAGATGCTGTTATTAAATAAGCTCCTGCGACTAGAATATCAAATGAAGCAGTACTTGAAGTAAAGTTTGCCGTCGGACTTATGCTATAAACGAATGAAGGATCAAAATTTGTTATTACAATTCTGGCTCCACACGCCTCTGCTGGCACGGATGTTTGAATACCTGGTATCAGACAATTTGCAGTACCACAACAATCACTATCGATACAATCTATAAGACCATCACCATCATCATCTATACCATTACCACAGATTTCTCCGGGTGCTAGTGGTAATCCAGCACATGTACAATCGGCCTGAACGAGATCATTCTCTGTATTAGGGTCTCCGTCATCGCAAACAGTACCGATAATCCAATCATCTATACCTGGACATCTATCGTCTTCATTACAGATATTGTCATTATCATCATCATTCCCTTTAGGCACGGTGACAATCACACCAGAGTGACAACCAGAGGCATCTTGAAATCCAAGGTTATAAGATATCGGTGCTAGACCTGTAAAGGTCGGTGAACTCTGGAAGTTCTCTCCATCGAGAGTATACGTTACATCAGGCGGAAGACCTGATACTGTAAATGCTCCATTACTGAAGCTTGGGCAGTCTGACGGTATCACATTGATGATAGAAGGATTGAATGGCTCAACAATATTACAATCTCTGTCATCACAGTCCACGAGGCCATCTCCATCGTCATCTATGTTGTTATTACATATTTCCACACATCCATCTCGGCCAACACCTACGCTAAAGAACTCTATACATCCAAACTGGGATCTTATAGCTATCGAGTAGTTGTCTGGAGCAAGTCCTGAGAACTGGATAGAAGAGATGAAAGTTACTCCGCCATCTATACTATATTGGAAACTTGGATCTTGAGCGATCCCAAAGAATCTTATGATTCCATTATCTCCACCCATACAAGTGGCATTTTCTACTTCTATAATTCTATCTAGGTTGTCTAATACTGCAAGAAGCTGTGCTGTTTGACAGTCAGGATCTTGACAGTCGATGAGTCCATCGAAGTCATTGTCTCGTCCATCTGAACATTTTTCGAGATTATTCTCGAATGGTTCACAGAACTCTGGATCTACAGTTCTACAATCCGAGTCTAGACAATCAACAAGACCGTCAAAGTCATTGTCGATACCGTCTCTACATGCGGCAGCATCAAACTCTGCACAAACTATAAAGTTTGCACATTGAGGGTCTGCGCAGTCCACAAGTCCATCTCCGTCATTATCTCTTCCGTCTACACAAGTAAATGGACTATCTTCTAGACAAGGTGCAGACCCATCACAACTGCTATCAGCGCAATCTATAAGACCATCTCCATCATTGTC
>CAZXIE010000042.1:0-21799 GCA_964640065.1 uncultured Saprospiraceae bacterium | reverse complement strand
CAGACCCATCACAACTGCTATCAGCGCAATCTATAAGACCATCTCCATCATTGTCTCTTCCGTCTACACAAGTAAATGGACTATCTTCTAGACAGGGTGCAGACCCATCACAACTGCTATCAGCGCAATCTATAAGACCATCTCCATCATTGTCAATACCATCTTGGCAAGCTTCGCCTCTTTCAGCGCAAACTGTAAATTGGAAACAATCTGGATCAAAGCAATCCACTAATCCATCTCCATCATTATCTGTCAAATCATTGCATGCAATGAGTGTATTTTCTAAACATGTTATCACTTCTGCACAATCTGGATCTGCACAATCTACAAGACCGTCTCCATCATTATCAAATCCATCCCAACAGAGATTTATTGAATTTTCAAACTCCATGCACACGAATTCATCTGGACCAAGCACTTCAAATACTCTACCTGGGAAATCAAATGCAATACAGATTTCGTGGTTTTCGACACAGTTAACTATAAAGAAGAGGTCAGAGACACCGAGCTCTATAGTATTCAGATCAAAGAAATTAGGATCTGAAGGATTTGTAACTTCTGCTATAAGCGTATGTACTCGGAATAAACCTGGTTCAGTGACTATGAAGCCACGTGGCCCAATACTAAAATCCAAAATAGTACGATCTCTATTAGCTAATATGAAAAGCTCTTCAAATCCATCTGGGATGACAACTCCATCATTAGGATCTGAAGTAAGTATCGCTTGTCCTCCATCTAGGCATACTTCAGCTGGTGGCTGTGGTGTACCAGCATCTGCAGTACAATCAAAGCAATCGATACCATTTACTATTACAGTATCTACAGCTGTACAAGTATTTGCATCGGTTATGGTAACTGTAAATGTAGTTGAGACTGCGGCAAGAGGAGTTACGATCAACTCAGGTGTAGTTGTAGCTGACGCGTCACTCCAGAGATATGTAAAAGGTGGTGTTCCAAATAATGGTGTGACTGATAACGTAGCACTTTCTCCCAAGTTAAAACATACTTCCTGATCCGGACCTGCATCTACATCTACCACAGGCATAACTTCTACTTGACATGATACAAAGTCTGTTATCATATCTGCCACGCTTGCTGGAGGCGTATTAAATTCTATTCCGACATATTTTCTCGGTACTGTACAGCCATCAAATGATCCAACACATTCAGTTGGAAATAGCGGACCTTGGAAGTCTCCACCAGGTGATGCGTATATACCTAAAAGTGACTGCTCCGCTTGCTCAGATACACCGATGACTGATACATCAGCTCCAAAATTTCCTTTCAGTAAGTCAATGTTTGTTGTAGGTAGTATCAACGAGCAATTAGGTTGATTGCAAGTCTCATCAAAACTAAACGCATCTGTGAGGATTACAAGACTTAGATTATTCAATGGATTTCTATTAAGAGTTCCATCCCCTAAGAATGTCATGATATCACCAATAGCGTTATTGAGATCATCTCCTCCGCCACCGACACAAATATTAAATTGATCTCTTGCTAAACAGAACTGTCTATTGACCGCGCTAATCGTGCCATTATCAAGAGGATGCTCTACAGTAGTACTTGTACCATTAGCTCCTCCATAATGTACTACTGCTCTTCGAGATGAAGGACAATTTGCTTCGATACCTGCGAGTGATGTTACAATGATGTCTTCAAAAGCTGAAAATTCATCTGCATCTATACTTCCAGAGTTATCGATCAAAAATATTACGTCAGTAAATACCGTATCTGGTATACAATCTGGTCCACAATCTTCTACGATCACAGTCACCTGGTCTGTAGTCACACATCCTTGATTATCTGTAGCCGTAACTGTATAAGTTGTAGTAACAAAAGGAGAAACAGTCTGCGCTAATCCTGCTCCAAGTCCTTGGTCCCAGGTTACTACTACTGGAGCGTCTCCACCAGTGGTAACTGCGATTAGATTAACCGACTCACCCATCCCTTGGCATATCATTTGGTCGAATCCTGCTTCAACAGAAAATCCATCGCAGCATAATCCAACTGCTACTTCTACATCGTCCGTATCAATACAGCCTATGTCGTCCATAGCTGTAACTGTATATGTTGTTGTTACAGTAGGTGATACCGTTTGTGACTGTCCAGCTCCGAGACCATTGTTCCAGTTATATGACGTTATCAAAGACGTGCCACTTCCCGTTCTGGTAGCACTGAGCATCGCCGAACCAGCCCCCGCTAGGTCTCCACAGATCATCTGATCGAGACCAGCATCAACTCCAAATCCCGTACAACATGGTGCAGCAAAGACAGTCACGCTATCAGTAAAAGTACAAGTGTTAGCATCTGTAACTGTTACAAAGTATAAGGTTGTATCCGTAGGTGTCACTGTTATACTTTGAGAGGTAGCTCCGGTGCTCCAGTTATAATCGAATGGAGCTAATCCCATAGAAGGCGTAGCCGTAAGCATAGCAGACTGTGCAAGATCAGTACAAATCGACTGATCCGTACCAGCCTCAACTGTAAGTCCTGTTACTATTTGTATCTCACAACTAACAGTATTTGTGATGATATCAGCTATAGAGCCTGGATCTGATGAAAATTCTGCTTGTATATATTTTCTAGGTACTGTGCATCCATCGAATGAACCTGCACACTCTCCCATGAATAAAGGACCCATAAAATCTCCACCTGGAGATGCATAGATACCGAGTACTGTTTCTTCAGCTTGATCTGAAACTCCTACCACGGTTACATCGACCCCGGTAGCTGCTTTAAAAGCGTCTATGTTAGTAGTGGGAAGTATAAGAGAGCAATTCGGTTGCAAACAATCTGTTCCCAATCCAAATGCATCAGTTAATATGATTAACGAAAGATTGTTGTTCATGTCATGTGACAGAGCACCTGTCGCCATAGAATCCATAATAGCACCGATAGCATAATTAAGATCATCTCCTCCACTTCCTATGCAGATATTGAAGGCATCACGAGCATTACAGAATTGTCTATTGACATTTGGTATCGGCGATGTAGAAAACGGATGCTCTATGATGAGCTCTTGACCGTTAAAACCACCGTAGTGCGCTACCGCAACTTGCGCATCAGAGCAAGAACTTTGCAGTGAGGCTATAGAGGTAGTGATTATACTTTCGAATGAGATATACTCGGCGTCGTCTATACTACCTGAGTTATCCACGAGATATATGACATCTGTGAAGGTAGTGTCATTAACACACTGAGCTTGTAGCTGGATAGCGCTCACCCACGCCAATGACATTGCTGTCAATAAAAATGTTTTCATCATGATCTTTTGTACGGCCTATATGCCATATCCTATTCGGATATGTACATACCTCAGGTGGGAGTGAACAGGGTACAACCTAGTTACTGCTTGGTATGGGAATAACAAATGTAGCAGTTCAATTACATATTACATAATTTTTTAATGTGTTTTTACTTCATATTCAGTGTTATATTCTCGATTTTCTAAGCATTATCTTTGCACTTTACACGTATATCATGAAAATTGCCATAGCCCAACTCAACTATCATATAGGAAACTTCACAGGTAACCTTGAGAAAATTTTAGCCTCCATAGATCGAGCAAAAGAGGATGCCGTAGATATCATTTGCTTTGGCGAATTAGCCATCACGGGTTACCCCCCACGTGACTTTCTTGAGTTTAAAGACTTCATCACAAAGAGTGAAGCCGCGATAGAAGAGATCAAGAAAGCCTCACAAGGAATAGCTATAGCCGTCGGTGCTCCAACTGTTAACCCAGTCCCGGAAGGTAAAGATCTCTATAACAGTGCCTACTTCATAGCGGATGGTGAGATCCTTCATGTCCAACATAAAGCCCTGCTTCCTACCTATGACATCTTCGATGAGTATCGCTACTTCGAACCGGCAACTACTTTTGACATAGTAGAATACAAAGGCCAGCGCATCGCACTAACAGTCTGTGAGGATATCTGGAATATAGCTAATGAGAATCCCCTATACGTCACTTGCCCTTTAGATCATATGATCAAACAGTCTCCAGACTTTGTGATCAATCTCTCTGCCTCTCCGTTTGATTATGATCATGCCCACGAACGCGTGGAGATCGTCAGACAAAATGCTTTGCGATATAAGCTTCCTCTATTTTATGTGAATCATGTAGGCGCTCAGACGGAAGTAATCTTCGATGGAGGCTCCGTGGTCATGTCTGGAGATGGAAAGATTTATGATGAGATGTCCTATTTTATAGAAGACTATAAGGTCTATGATCTTGAGCAAGTTAAGCAAGGTGCACAGTCTTTCGAACAACCGAAAGATAAGATCCCACTCATCCACGACGCCCTAGTACTTGGTGTCAAGGATTACTTTGGTAAGCTTGGGTTTTCTAAAGCTGTAATCGGATTATCTGGAGGTATAGATTCTGCTGTAACTACTGCCTTGGCAGCAGCTGCACTTGGCCCAGAAAACGTAAGAGTGTTACTTATGCCTTCTAAGTTCTCTTCTGACCACTCGGTAGATGACTCTGTAGACATGTGTAAGAGATATGGCATTCAGTACGATATCGTTGCTATTAAAGACGTCTATGACACTTTCGTAAATACTTTACACCCCATATTCGGCGATCTTCCTTTTAATGTCACGGAGGAAAATCTTCAAGCCAGAGCTCGGGGTGTTCTCTTAATGGCCGTGTCCAACAAGTTTGGAAACATTCTCTTGAATACCTCCAATAAGAGTGAAGCAGCTGTAGGCTACGGAACTCTCTATGGAGATATGTGTGGTGGACTGTCCGTTATAGGCGATGTTTATAAAACTAATGTCTATGCACTAGCAGAGTATATTAATAAAGACAAAGAGCTCATACCACAACACATTATCACAAAACCACCTTCTGCTGAACTACGGCCTAATCAAAAAGATTCAGATAGTCTGCCTGATTATGACATCCTCGATAAAATTTTAGAACTATATATAGAAGGTCAGTTAGGTCCAGAAGAAATCATTGCCAAAGGATATGACAAAGCACTCGTCACAAGAATTCTAAGACTTGTTAATATCAATGAATTCAAAAGATATCAAACAGCTCCTGCACTCAGAGTGAGTAGTAAAGCTTTTGGCATGGGTCGACGTATGCCTATCGTAGGAAAGTATCTTTCTTAGCATGTCTCTCGCATCCAACATTTTAAATATCAAAAGAAAACATGATGCCAGGCATATCGCCTCTCAAGTTGTAGACGGCATATATCCTATTCAAGAGCTGATGGATCTATTTTTCTCAGACGACTGGGTCCTTTGCCAAAAGACATCCTGGCCTCTAACCATCATCGCTGATAAAGATCCAGATGTTCTAAAGCCCTATATACAACAGATGATAAATCATCTCGACCGAGCTCAACACGATGCTGTAATTAGGAATACAATTCGCTCTTGGCAAGCTATGAAGATCCCAGAAGAATTTGAAGGGCCTATTTACGACAAGTGCTTTGAGTACTTCGCCGATCCACAGTATGCTATAGCTATCAGAGTTTTCTCGATGACTGTTTGTTCTAATATCGCCATGAGACATCCATCCTTAGCTCATGAGATCATACCTATCATAGAAGATCACTGGGATCATGGGACTCCAGCATGGAGGAGTCGGGGGAGGCAGGAATTGAAAAGATTAAATTCAATTCTAAACTAGATTTCAAATCTTCACGTAAGTGTGTGGGCAACCATCAACACATAATGGGCTAATAGTCGCCTTACAGGCATCTATCACTCCAAAGAAAAAAGAGGCATCAATACAATCCTGGTTATCAGCTGCACTAGAAAATCTGATGAATAAATCTTCTAGGACATAATTAGAAACACAATCTCTATCAAAAATCATAACTGTACCATCTGCAAAAAACTCATATGTCAATTCACCATTGTGATCTGTACAGTTTTGAATGCCATCACCGATGTCAAAGCAAGACTCTATGAGTCCCCATTTGCCAACTAAATCAAATTGGGTAGCCTCACAGCCAAATTCTCTCGAAGTACAAGAAGTTGTTAAGATTATACAACTTATAAGGAAAAGCAGATATCTCATACTATATATACGTTCGAGTGAGCCAAATCGTGCCACTCAAACTTATCTAGAGACTTCTAGACTGACTATAGATGAGCAAGGCTAGCGCTTCATTTCTTTTGTTCTCTCTTAGTAATTCTTGAGCTCTCTGATGGACGGATTCTACATTGGAGTTCTCTGACAAATTATAATCTCCTATCACATCTTTGGCTTCTTCTATACTTGGAAGCTTCTCAAGTCCTCCAAGTTGTCCAAGTTCATTGCCTGTAAGAACAGTACTTTCTCTTATATGCTTCGGAAGTTGATCTATGCCAATGCCTTTTACCCTCATCGGTTTTTTAATCTCAAATAAAGCATCACCAGAAGCTCGAGTATACCAATTACCCCCAAGCCTACCAACCAAATCAAGTTTAGTGGTGTCAGGGAATCCATTTTCATCTAAGCATTCAGATTGTAGGTGGATAACCATCACCTCGCATATCACCAGACTTCCTGAGCCAGGTGTAAGTCCTAGATCTCTCACCTCTAAAACTTTACACTCAAAAGCGGCTGGTGACTCCCCCACTCTTGGTGGTCGTACTTGATCACTTTCAACTTGTGTCAGACCCGCTTTTATAAATTCATTCACTCCCTTGTCATAAGCAGTACTAGCAAGTGATTGTTGTTCTATGATAGGATAGTTGACCACATTGATCACTACCTCTGGTACGTCTTTCACATTGTGATAAGTGTCCTTTTGCTCTCCATTTCTATTCCTAGCTGGTGAGAAGACCATGATAGGAGGTGAAGAACTAAAGGCATTGAAAAAGCTATATGGGCTCAGATTCACTTTGCCATCCTTATCAATTGTACTTGCAAAACAGATAGGCCGAGGACCTATTGATCCAAGCAAGTATTTGAATCTTTCTGGCTGGCTTAATTCGGAAGCCTTATACGATATCGTTCCCATGTATCTATATATGAGCTGGCAAGATAGTACTTGTCACTTCGCCAAATCCAACTCTCTTCCCATCCTTTTCTGCGTAACCTCGCATCGTAATACTATCACCGTCTTCGATGAATGTTCGGGTCAAGCCATTCTTGAGTTGAAGAGGCTTTCTGCCGCCATGGCTCATTTCCAACAGGGATCCGAAAGAGTGCTCATCTTTTCCAGATATGGTACCTGAAGCCATCATATCTCCGACTCGCACATTACAACCATTGACTGTATGATGCGTAAGTTGTTGGCACATGTCCCAGTACATATACTTGTAGTTGGACTTGCAGATAACCTCCTCGTCATGTCCATCGGCTGCCAGACTCACTTCGAGATTTATATCGTAATTATTAACTACCGATCGCTGTAGATAAGGCAAGACTTCTGGCTTTTGCAAAGGTCCTTCGACACCAAAAGGCGCAAGTGCTTCCATCGTTACCACCCACGGGGAGATAGACGAAGCAAAGCTCTTACCCAAAAAAGGGCCAAGAGGCACATATTCCCACTTTTGGATATCTCTAGCTGACCAATCATTGAATAAGACCATACCAAATATGTGATCTGGCGCATGGGACATAGATATAGGGTCACCTAGCTCATTCGATTTACCAATAACGAAGGCCATCTCGAGTTCGAAGTCTAATCTCTTACTTGGTCCGAATAGAGGTAAGTCTACTGTATTGGGTTTTGTTTGCCCACAAGGTCGTCTCACGTCGGCACCACTTACGATGATCGATGATGCTCTCCCATGATAACCAACAGGAAGATGCCTCCAGTTAGGCAGTAGGGCATTCTCTGGGCCTCTGAATAGTTTGCCAACGTTAATGGCGTGCTCGATACTCGAATAAAAGTCTGTGTAGTCCCCTACTTGAATAGGTAAGTGCATCTGCACATCTGATTGACTTATGAACAAATCGGACTTATGATTTGCTAGTGTAGGATGGTCATTTTTAATCCAATCTTGAATATCAGTCCGCACCCTATTTGTTATGGTCTTACCAAGTGCTATAAAATCATTCAAATAAGAAGCTTCGAACACCGATGTATCAAAATCAAAAACGCCATGCTTTGCCAACTCTGCCAAGTCCAAAACAAAGTCGCCGATAGCAACACCCACTCTCTGTGAAGAATCATCTTTAGAAAAGATGCCAAACGGAATATTATGTATGCTAAAATCTGAGTCCTCTCTTACTTCTACTATCATCGGTTTTTATGCTCTTATAATTTTTAATCCTTTTTCTATGAGAACAGATTTAGATTCCTCTGTTCCTGCCAGTACATCTAATTTTTGTAAAACATCTGTACTAGTATCTTGAGAACCATCTTTTATTATTTCATATAATTCAAGAAGGAGCAACCATTCATCTGAATGATTAAGAGTGATCTCTTTATGTAATTCTGAGAGCTTCGACTTTTCTAATTTTCCAGTTCTAATATCTTTGATTGTAAGATAGAGTTCTTCTAATCTCTCATCAGATGCTGACTTATTCTGTTTTTCATCATGACTAGAAAGTTCATGCTCGATTAAATCAAATGAATCTAAGTCAGCTGGACCAGCATACGCTGACAAGACTTCTTTTCCTATGCCAATATGGTATAGCCCTCTATCTGGTGTAAAAATCAGATCACGTCCATGTCTTACCGTACACTCCTTAAAGGCTATCAATAGAATCTTCCCTTGCAAATTACGTGTACCAGTGACGACTTGTCCTTCGATAAGGATGTCTCCTTCAAATTCTAATTGCACTCGTTTGCCTTCATATATATCATAGGCCTCCAAGTCTCTAGGAGACATATCTTCTATGGCTAGATTGATTCCCTTTAGTTTTCCTACAGGAGTTCCAAAACCAGTAGCGTGACGCAAAGTACCATGACCAATCAATTCCTTATTTCTATTGGAAAGAGCCGTTGGTCCTTCTGTTTGCACAAAAGAGACTTTACCTTCTTTCGTGGTTATCACTTTAGAAAAATGACCTGATATCTGCAGTCCAGTGCTTAACTCAATAGTGCCAAGCTGTTCTGAGTCTATGAGCTTCTGCACACCTTTAGCTCCTCCTGATCTAAGCCCCATCGTATCAGCATACTGTTCTAGTACATAGCTCAAATGTGGGAAGTCCGGCGTTACAAAAAGCTGTACTTGTGGCTTTGTAATATCAAATGATTGATACGCTGCATCAACAGTGTATGGATGTTTGGGTACATCTTCAGACATACACCACATGCTCTCTCCTATCGAAGAAAGCAATCCTGCACCGTAGATCTTTGGATCATCCATCGATCCAATTAAGCCGTACTCGACAGACCACCATTGAAGGTTACGTATTTGGGCCATCTCAGATGGTGGACCCATATTAGATTGGATTTGATCTACTAATCCCTGTGCCTTAGTTATACTCTCCTGAGAGGCTGTTCTATCCTCTTTTAATTGAGAGAGTAATCTGACTGCTTCATAAAGCTTGAAGTCGTTAGCGGAAGAAATCGCTTTGGAGCCTATCTCTCCAAGTCGACGCAGATATTCTGAGTACTCTTCTATTGCTATGATAGGCGCATGACCTGCTGACTCATGTATAATGTCGGGTGCTGGTGTATACTCGATGTGGTCCAACTTTCTGATATCTGATGCTATCACCAGTACGTTATAAGCTTGAAACTCCATAAATGCAGCAGGGGGGATAAATCCATCTACAGCCACTGCCGCCCAGCCTATATCCTCCAGGATGCGATTCATCCCATACATACTGGGTATAGTTTCTGTAGAGATACCTGTCCTTTTCAATCCTTCTAGATAAGATGCATGTGCCACCTTCTCTAGGTAATCTACGTTACGTCTCATCACATATCGCCACACTGCCTGATCGATGGGTGTATAACGATCGTAATTTTGCGGATGCACGTACTGATAAAGATGCTTTGGTAGCTTATCAAGGATGTGATTAGATTCTATGTTTTCTTTCATGGTTGAGGCTGTTTTTCTATCCATGACTGGTAATACGTCCCATCATCTATACTAAGAGCTTGCTCGGTTATACCGAGTGGCTTAAACGTATCTATCATGACTGCCAACTCCTTGGTTTCTTTCTTTCCTATGCTCGCTTCATATGTTCCGGGGTGTGGCCCATGAGGAATACCAGAAGGATGAAGAGAGATGTGGCCCGGCCCAATATTGGTGCGACTCATAAAGTCACCATCAACATAGTAGAGCATCTCATCGGAGTCTATATTACTGTGATTATACGGAGCAGGTATCGCTTTAGGATGATAGTCATACAACCTTGGGCAGAACGAACAAATCACAAAAGCACTTGTCTCAAATGTCTGGTGTACTGGTGGTGGCTGATGTACTCGTCCTGTTATGGGTTCAAAATTATGGATAGAAAATCCATATGGGTAGTTATATCCATCCCAACCCACTACATCAAATGGATGTGAAGCATACACTAATGAATGTATAGTATGTTGCTTCTTAATCTTCATTAAAAACTCACCCTTTTCATCATGGGTTTCTAGGCCTTGAGGTAATTTATAATCCCGCTCGCAGTAAGGAGAGGATTCTAAAAGTTGTCCAAACCAATTGCGATATCGCTTTGGAGTATATATGGGATGGAAAGACTCAGCGTAAAGAATTCTATTTCCCTCCGTATCAAAATGAATTTGATAAATCATCCCTCTTGGTATGATCAGATAGTCGCCACTTTCAAATTCAATATTCCCAAATAGTGTTTTCAATATTCCGGTGCCGCGATGTATGAACAGCATCTCATCAGCATCGGCATTCTTGAAAAAGTAGTCGGTAACAGATGCCTGTGGAGCCGCCACTCCGATGATGATATCATTATTCACTAGAAGCGGCACTCTGGATGCTAGATAATCCTTTTGTGGAGGTACATCAAAGCTGATTAGCTTTCGCGCTTTAATATTCTTAGGTTCAACCACCTTTGGCGTTACGTCAAGTGGTTTGCCTATATCACTGACCATCGTCGGTCGATGTACATGATATAGTAATGATGCCATCCCATCAAAACCAATAGTCCCAAATACCTGCTCGTAATAGAGACCGCCATCTGGTTTTTCGAATTGGGTGTGTCGCTTTTGAGGTATTTCCCCTAGTGTATGATAGATCGGCATGTCTTCTAATTTTCTTCTTGGACTCTCTCTTAATAATTTTCAACTATTAAAGAGTACCTCTCAACTCCTGCTCTCTTTCAATAGCTTCAAATAATGCCTTGAAGTTACCCTTCCCAAACGACTGTGCTCCCTTACGTTGGATGATCTCAAAAAACATCGTAGGCCTTGGCTCTATCGGGCGAGTAAATATCTGTAGGAGATACCCCTCTTCATCGCGATCTACTAGGATACCTAGCTTCTGAAGTTCTGCTACTTCCTCGTCTATCTTCCCTACTCTATCCAAGACGGTCTCATAGTAGGTGCTTGGGATATCAAGAAACTCTATACCTCTGCTTTTAAGCGCTTTGATAGTCTCTAATATATTATCAGTAGCCACAGCTATGTGTTGCACTCCCTCACCTTCATAAAAATCTAGATACTCTTCGACTTGTGATCTTTTCAATCCAGCCGCTGGTTCGTTGATTGGAAATTTGATTCGTCCGTTGCCATTGCTCATCACTTTACTCATCAGAGCTGTATACTCTGTAGAGATGTCTTTGTCGTCAAAGGAAAGGATCTGCTTAAAGCCCATGACGTCTTCATAAAACTTGACCCATTCGTTCATCTGGCCAAGGGACACGTTGCCTACCATATGATCGACATACTTGAGCCCAACTGAAGTCGGGTTATAGTCTGGTGTTTCCCACTTCTTATATCCTGGAAGAAAGATGCCAGCATAATCCTTACGCTCAACGAAGATGTGGACTGTCTCTCCATATGTATAGATGCCTGATCTAACAACCGATCCATCATCATCTTCTTCCTTGATGGGCTCAAAGTAACTTTTTGCACCCCTATCTATAGCCGTCCGATACGCGTAAGTGGCATCGTCCACCCATAACGCGATTACCTTCACTCCATCACCATGTTGATCGATATGTCTACCTATGTCTGTTCCACTCTGAAGAGGGGACGTGAGTATTAGTCTGATTTTATCTTGGCCAACTACATAACTTTCTCTGTCAGTAAGTCCCGTTTCAAGTCCTGCATAGGCAAGTGACTGAAACCCAAAAGCGGTCTTATAGAAGTGAGCGGCTTGCTTTGAGTTGCTTACATACAACTCGAGGTAGTCCGTACCATTGATAGGCATGAAATCTTCTTGCTCTTCAGTTGATGTCTTGGAGGCATATGTATCTATCATTGTGATAATTTTAGTCTTACTATGTCTTATAATATAGCTATATTTTCTGCATATTGTTTATCAAAAAGAATTTCTTTACTTATTGAGGACGTATAAATAATGATATTCTATATAGCCTTACGATATATCACTGAAATAGAATTAAATTATTTACGAAAGTGATCTTACCTGATATAATATGGCTTAGATGAACTATGATGATATAGATATTAGGATATTAGAAATCCTACAGGATAATGCTAAGGCAACAATCAAAGAGATGGCCAATGAGCTTGGGCTGTCGACAACACCCATATTTGAACGGATAAAGCGCCTTGAAGCCCAAGATGTCATTACTAAGTATGTCGCTATCGTTGATCCTGTGAAGTTGAATAAAAAACTCCGCGTTTTCATCGAGATATCGATGGCTGATCACTCGGAGAAAGCGATCAATAAGTTTGTGTCAGAGATAACAAGCCATCACGAGGTTATCGAATGTCATCACGTAACTGGTGACTCTGACTTCTTAATCGTACTTCTCACAAAGGATATAGAAACTTACAATGACTTTATCACTAAAAAGCTCTTCAAAGTGTCTAATGTAGGCAAGGTGAGAAGTTCGTTTTCTCTATCAGTTAAAAAGCAAGCGACTGCTATTAGTCTCTCAAAATAAACAAGCTTATGTCATCTCCGATCAGTCGACATTTCAAATCATATTTTCAAACCAAAGTCAAGTACAAAGGAGGGTCTTCCGGCACGCCCATACCTGGCAAGAAAATATATAAGATGTCCTCTAATGAAAATCCGTATGGTACTTCCCCCCAAGTTTTAGAGCATTTACAAAAGCATATAGAACAACTTCATCTCTATCCTGACACTACTGATGAGCGTCTAAGGAAGGCGTTGGTAGATCATTATAAAAACAGACTTACTATAGATCAGTTTCTAACTGCCAATAGCGGTTCAGAGATTATCCAACTTATAATTAAAGGATTCCTTCAAATAGGAGATGAAGTAATTGTTAGCTCTCCCTACTTCGTCCCATATAGCACCTTCAGCGAGTGGGCAGGTGCAACAGTTAAGGATGTTCCACTTGTCAAGCCTTCATATAAACTTGATATAGCTGGTATAGCTGACGCTGTAACTGACAAGACTCGGATTATATTTATCACCAGCCCTAACAACCCTAGTGGCACTTACGTAAATAAAACTCAACTTGAAGAAATCTTATCAATTGTTCCCTCTGATGTCTTAGTCATCTATGACGAAGTATATCAACATTTTATAAGAGAAGAAGACTATGCTACTGCTGAAATGTTCCTAGAGAAATATCCCAATTTGATAGGGCTCAATAGTTTTTCAAAAGCATACGGTATGGCATCTCTGCGGCTTGGATATATGTACTCGTCTGAAGAAATCTCTAATTATATCAGACTTATCCAAAGGCCATTTCCTATCAACAAACTCGCTATGGAAGCAGGGATAACTGCTCTGGGTGACCAAGGATTCATCGATGACGTGCATACTCATGTACAACGGGAATTAGAATTTCTTCACAGCGGGCTAACAGAGCTAGGCATAGCACACATACCCTCTTCTGCTAATTTTATAATGTTTCAACCCCCTAAGAAGTCAGCTTCCTTTGTAAAAAACATGACAGAAGAAGGGATCATACTACGACCTCTTGATAACTATATGGCTCCAGGCTGGGTGCGAGTATCGATAAGCAGCAGAGATGGAAATCAGGCTTTTCTGAAAGCACTGAGAAAGATAGTTGGATAAGAGCTTAAACCACTAATTGATCCTCCACTAATCCAGACCAACTTTGGGGTGCTAACTCTTCATCATATTTCTCAATGGTTACATCAAGCCCCGTGAGTCGTGACATACCACTGACAGGTTCTATATTATCGATACCATCTGCTGCTAGGATATTTACATTAACTCCCGTTGTGCGGCTGGCGACTTTCATGCCAGTGCTTTGGTGTCCCCAACCATGAGGGACGGCGACTGTCTTAAGAGAAAGGTCGTTATTCACTCTTACAGGAAGAACTATGCTTCCTGTCTTGGTGCTCACTTTAACCAACTGTTGAGCGGTTATCCCTAAATCAGTGATATCATCCTGATGCATGTATGCATAATTAGAAGATTTAGAGCCCTCTGTAAACTCTTCGATATTATGGGTCCAACTATTGTGAGTTGTGACATCTCGCTTAGTGATCAATTTGAAAAGGTTCTTCTTAGACATCTCTTCTTGAAAAAATGATTCTAATTCTTCTGTTTGCTTGAGCAACTCAGTTGGAGCCATATTGATCTTCTGGTCTTCAGTTAGTATCCTATCAGGAACAAAAGAGCCTGGTTGATGTCGATCGAGCAGGACACCATGTTTATCTTTTAGCAGTGACTTAAAACTCTTCTGTCCGCACAGCCTCAGAATTAAGCTGAGGATAGTTTTCTGTGGAAGTGTGAGATGTTCTTTTTTATAAAAGAAGCTATACAAGCGAGACATAGTCATCAATAACATTTGCGTCAAGCGTGATCCAAACAACTGTACACCGCTATGCCTACATAAATCTAGATAGATACTAGCCTCGTCTCGTTCTTGATATTTTGAAGAGATGACTTTTTCTGTTGCCTGTAAGTAAGGTTTAGTCTGAAGACCCAACATCAGCGGAAATATAAACGGCAAATCAGGCCGCTCTAGCGGGCTCGTACATGGTAACATGTAGTCTCCAATCATGCCTGTCTCATTAGGATAAATATCAAGTGTGACTAGGATCTCTAGAGATGAAAAGGCTTCCCTCAGTCTATTAGAGTTGGCCATCGTGATCAGCGGGTTACCACCTGTAACTATCAATGCTTTTATCTGGCCTTTTCCTTTTGTCAGGATTTCATCTGCAAGTAGTCCGCCTGGAAAGGCATCGTTAGTACTGTGGAAGCGATGAATTCTAGATCTGTCTTTCCTCAGTAGTTTGCCATTCTTCTTACTGAACTTAGGAAAGTCGATGATGCCTTTACTCACTAGCATCCCACCCTTTCTGTCCAAGTGTCCACCTAGGATATTAATGCATTCTTGTATCCAGTAAGCAGTTGTGCCGTGGGTGCCCATATTGACTCCAGTAGAACAATAGATAGCAGCAGACGATGCCTCACTGTAATCCTGAACCAATTGTCGAAGATCCTGTGCAGGAATATTAGTAAGAGATGCTGTTCTTTCTGCTGGCCACTCTTTGGCTAGACTGATGATGGATTGATAGCCTTTAGTATGGGTTTCTAACCAGACCTTATCTATCTTCTTGATTTTAATCAGTTCATCTAGAAAAGATAGGTAGAAGAAGATATCAGTATTTGGCCTGATAGGCATATGATGCTTTGCCACTTTGGCAGTCTCAGTACGCCGAGGATCTACGACGACTACTTTGCCTCCTCGATTCATAATTTGCTTGATATGCAAACTCGGGTTTGGGACCTGAAGAAAACTCCACTTACTAACCATAGGATTCGCCCCTACGATAATCAGAAAGTCAGTATGCTCTATATCTGGAAAAGTAAGTGTAAAAGGAAATCCATACATCCGCTGTGATACAGCGAACTTATTACTACAATCTTGAGTGGCACTACTATACGTATTATTAGAACCAACACCATCCATAAATCCTTGTGCAAAAATAGGGTGCAAAGTGCCAAAACCAGCTGCCGTGCCAACATACAGGGCGACAGAATTGGGGCCATAATCCTCGACAATTTTCTTGATCTTCCCACCAAGCTCTGGCATCGTCTCTTTCCAATTACTCTCCACCCACTTTCCGTCTCGCTTTACCATTGGATATTTTAGCCTATCAGCAGTAGCATACATCTTGTGTTGCTTGAGGCCTTTAGGACACGCAAATCCATAGGTAGTGACATGGTCTTTATCTGGCTGGATACCGACTACTTCATTGTCTTTAACTTGGACTTCTAAGCCACATAGGGATTCGCATATGCGACAAAAGGTATGCTTAGTTTGGTGAGTCATGCTAGATCTTTGTATAAAGAGAAAGATAACTTTATCTCAACTATCTTCTTTCTAAACAACGATTTTTTCTCGAATCTCACTCCAAAATGTCATTGGTGTGTCTTGCTGTTTCTTCGTACTTGTTCTTATAAGTAACAATACCTCCATACTTACTCATGGTAATGTCGTCATTAGGGGTGACGCAACAAGAAAAACATGAGCGAATAAAAGATTCTTAGTTGTCCTAAGACCTATCAAATAAAAGCATTGAGTCGATTAGTTAGACTTTGTGTTTAACAAGGTCCTCATTTGAAATCTCTTATCCATCTCATCGAAAGGTAAGAGGTTCGCAACTTGAGACTTTGACCATTCATGCTCTACCCAAATATCTAACGGATCAATAAGTCGGCAATTTTGATCTAACAAGGCGGCACCATCGGATAAATACATAAATGATTTGTCACCGCTCTTTACGTTATATTTTACTTGCCATATATCCCTAAAATCTAAACGAAATCCGTCGTCTGTCTTTTCTAAATGACCCATAGGATTTATACTCTGGTTATCCACAACATATTTTCTTTTTAACAACCTTTTACTTTTGAAAACCTCAGAGGCCATACGAATAATATCAGGATCCACTTTCCTTTCTCCAGCCACAGGCACAAGTCCAAGCTGATAGAGAGCGCTGATTACAAACCTGTTCGTTAGCCACGTCCTATTTACTTCATATTGATTAGCTATCGTTGTCGAACACATGGCATGCAAAAAATGCTCTAATGAGCCACTGTAAATTTTTGCTCTATTGCGCTGCCACCTCCGTTGGGCAGAAAGACTACCTTCAAGCAACTCAAATAATGGATATCCAAGATTCACTAATGATGACTTCTTAACGTCTAAATCAAACGTCACTAAGTTATAGTGTATACGATAGCCTGTATAGGAGTTTTCTATTACTAATGGTTCTCTTGCGTAAGCCTGAAAAATCGAATCAGATTCTTCGAAGTACAGAACTTCTGGGTTAACAATTTTTGTTTTATTGGTGGCCTTAGACTTACCTAGAAAATTAGATGTAAAAAATTCCAAATTTCGATACCAAGATGCTGTTCGCTTATCTTTTATGACAGCCTCCGTCAGTAAATGCTGTGTTGGTTTCAAAAGAAAAGTATACCGTTTATCGAGTTCATCCATATTAATTATATGGGTGATCACCTCGTATCCTACAAAACTCACTATCAATTCATCATAGCTACCATCGACTGCCAAAGAAAAGTAACCTTCTAAATCCGTTGATGTCCCTATGGTCGTATTATTAAGATATACAGTTGCTTGTGGGAGAGGTTCTTCATTATTATAATCTAAAACACGCCCTTGAAGAACAGAATCCTGCGCAGATACCGCAAAACAAATACATAGACTACATACAAAGAATAAAACCACTCTCATAATCATAAGATAGTGGATTTTATTGAAAACTATCAATTATATACCAACATCATCTCGTGTACATTATAACGCAGTGATGTAGATCCAAGAGTTTTTATCACTTCTGCTTATGCTAATTGTCACAATACAAACTCCGATACGGCTCAAAAAAAGGATGATCACAAACTACGTTCAGTCCAACACCTTGCTCAAGTGAAGTTTCAATATTACTGATTGTTGAATCTCGAAAAGCATTGGATATGTCGGCCAATCCTGCATATACGATAGCCTTATTAATGTGTTTATACTGTCCTTTGTTGATCCCTCTTGCTAAAGCCAATGCTTTCTCTTTGTTGCCAACTTTGGCATAGCAATAGCCGAGCTCCCCAGCCACGTTATTTTCTTGACGCATTCTTTTTTCGTAGAAGTCTATAGCCTCTTTATAGTTGCCTTGTCTAGATTTGATATCACCTAGATAACCAAAGAATTGCTCTTTTTTGCTGGCGTCGTATTTTGCAAAGTCTTCGATGTGGTTTTCTGCTTCTTCATACTTCTTATTATAAATAAGAATGTCCACATAGTTTCTATTTGCGATATCGCTACTTGGGCTTAGGTCTATACTTCTTTTAGCTAGTTGTTCTGCAGAAGCATAATCAGCTTCCCGCTTTTTAAAAAGACTATAATGTCTATGTGCAGTAGCATCGTTAGGATTAACTTCTATAGCCCTATTATAAAGGCTATCAGCAGCTACTTTATTCCTTTTTACAAGCTCTTCGACGGTTGCAAGAACACTATTGGCAGTAAATACATCAGCATCTATCTCAATTGCTTTGCGCGCTAAGTCTTCAGCTTCTACATACGCCACTTCTCTTGGCACATATTGTTTATATCCTTGAGCAAATCTCTTACTTCCTTTTTCTGCATATGCAAGTGCAAAGGAAGTATCTAGCTTTATCGCCTTATCTAATAACAAAACACTTGTCAGAAGGTCCGTAGAATCTCTAGATTGGGAAAGCTGTTGGGCTTGGATGAATAACTTATACGCGTCCGAATTATTAGTAGGCTTTTTCTGAAGAAGAGTTCTTTCCTCATCCGTCAGATTTAAATCCAATTCTTCGACGACATTTTCCAAGATGCCAGGTACATTTTTTAATAGCTTTTCTTGCTCTTCGAAAGTGAAGAGGTCCGTCCACAAAGACGCACTATTCTTTCCATCAAGTAATTCTATTTGAAAAGTGCCTTGATCTATCTTAGATAATAAACCTTGTCCTGCGATGCCATAGTCAAATCTATGTCTTGAAGTCTCTGAGGGATTTTTAGCGTTAGAATTGATTTGTGCAAACTCGTTAAGGCTCAACAGATTTATATCCTTAACTCTCGAAAGATGATGGTGTAACTCAAATCGGATCCTATAGAGAAATAATTCGAACTGTTGATTAGCTCCCACTTGGTTAAAAGGAAGGACAGCAAGTGACTTTGTTTGCTTACTTGGTGATAACTCAACAGGGTTGATAACTAACCACAAAGCAACAGCTATGATAGGAACCAGCAGCCAAGCAAATCTTACGAGAGATTTTTTCTTTTCAAATTTTCCAGTTATCTCGCCTTTCTTCGGAATTGTAATTCCCTCATTAGATACTGCAAATACTTCGAGCGGGACTTCTATATTTTTAAAGTGATATTTCCCTAGTGACTCAGTAACTATATGTGGTTGATTAGTAATGTCGTCATGAACATTACTTGACATCAAGATCGACCCCGGGATACCCATGGTCTCTATGCGTGCTGTGATGTTTACATGATCACCATATATACTTCCCCTATCAAATAAGACACTCCCGCTTCCTATCGCTATCCTCACAGGCACCTGCACTCCTGACTGAAACTTTCGTTGAAAGTCTACCGCACATTCGACAGCGCCTAATGAACTTTCGAAAACACATAGAGAACCATCCCCTGAAAAATCTATGACTGTGCCTTGATACTTAGCAACTTCTTCTTCAAAGGTGTCATGAAACTTACGGACTACCTGAAGAGCTGCTTTTTCATTCTTCTGGAGCATCGCCGAATACCCTTGGATATCGGCAAACATAATGACTACTAATCTGCGGTCTCCGTCTTTCATCTTGTGGTGATACAATCGCTTGTACACTCAATTTATTCATTCTTGGTGATATTACGATATCGCTATATCCTCACAACAACATTTCATGTACATCATTACCCAAAAGTGCAGAACCTGCAGTTTTAAAATTACCCCCACTGACCATACCATGTTGAGTGACCACATGGATATCTCGCATAAGCTCAGAGAGTTTGTTTTTATCCCAGACGGCGGAGCCGCCGGCTACTGTATAAGCCTTATTCACAACTTGCTCGCAAAGAGCTGTGCACTGGGCCGTGGCTATACGGATCTTTGCTTTCATCTCTTTTTTGCAAAGACCATTCTTAGCTTCTTCTTCGGCTTCTTTTATGACCCTCAGCAACAAACTTTCAGCTGCTAGATAATTGCCTTCTATCATACCGATCTCTTTTTGAAACTCTGAGCGCTGTGCCAGTGGCCGTCCCATACCAAAGGGACTTTTTTTATGCGCAAGTGTTTTGATCTCGTTGACAGCTCGCTTGGCTAAGCCCATAGCTACTGAACAAACAGAAATAGATAGAGCCCCGAGAAATGAAAAATTATAAACTCCGCCAGTCACAACTGGTTCCTTGACTGGAAACACACTCCATCTACTATCCGGCACAAAAACTTGATCTGCTTTATAATCTATGCTATGTGTTCCTTTCAATCCTATTACTTGCCAGTTATCGATCATCTCGACCTCCTCTGGTTCGAAGAACACTACGGCACTTCCCACAGGTTTTCCATCTTCGATGATCATGACCCCTCCCACGATATGAGTGCAGTGAGTAATACCTGAGCCCCATGACCAATGCCCTGTTACTTTAAGCCCTCCGTCTACCTTCATCGCCATACCTGCGGGACCTGCAAATCCACCAACCATAGACATCGGATGCTCGAATAATAGTCTCGACAAATCATCATCTACAAAACCTGCGAATAAGGATGAGCAGCCTGTTACTCCAACTATCCAAGCTAGAGATCCACTATGATAAGCTATGTCCGTGATGGTACTTGAAACTTGTGAAACTGATGACTCAGATCCTCCAACAGCTTTAGTAGCCCATGCCTTTACTAAGCCTGCCTGCTTTACTTGAGTGATGATATCCTCAGGTATATTTCTGGCTTGTTCAATTTCCTCTTTTCTTGCTTCTGCTTCTTTGGCTATGTTTAGGTGCACATTTATCATAATCACATTCTATGTCGAGTAACGCTATTAGTCAGGCATTTACACTGCCTTCAGGACAAGTTATTAAAAACAGGATAGCCAAGTCTGCTCTTTCTGAAGGTATCGCTGAAGCCAGTGGTAAACCTAGTCAGGCTCTCTTCAATCTCTATAAAAGATGGGGCGCTGGTGGCGCTGGTATACTATTCACCGGAAATGTGATGGTAGACAAAGATCATCTGGTTAATCCCAACGTCCTAATAGCAGAAGAAGAGAACTTCTTAGAAGACTTCACAAAATTAGCGGAAGCAGCTCAAGGTGATGGCACTCAACTCTGGATGCAGATCAATCATCCTGGGAGACAAGCACCGATCTACTTGGATAAAGCACCTGTAAGTGCTTCTAATGTAGGTATGCCTAGTAAGATGTATGTGCAGCCTCGTCCACTCGAACATGAAGAGATCCTGGATCTCATAGAGCGTTATGGTAATGCCGCTCTATTAGCGAAGAAGTCGGGCATGAAAGGAGCACAGATACATGGGGCACATGGATATCTCGTCAGTCAGTTTTTATCCCCCCTTACAAACCTTAGAACTGATCAATGGGGAGGATCTCTAGAAAACAGAGCTCGATTTGTACTAGAGATCTATCGTAACATGAGAGCGAAAGTAGGAGACGACTTTCCGCTGAGCATCAAGATTAACTCGGCGGATTTTCAGCGTGGAGCATTTACGGAAGTGGAATCCATGGAAGTCATAAAGATGCTCGATCAAGAGGGAATGGACCTCATAGAAGTATCTGGTGGCACGTATGA
>CAZXIE010000041.1:0-24920 GCA_964640065.1 uncultured Saprospiraceae bacterium | reverse complement strand
ACGCTGTCTTTAAATTAGGCATCTTGAGCGAGACGCTCAAGACAACACGATTGTATGGATAGAATAGTAAAAGGACATTAAGGGCTGATAAGTATTCTGTGTGTTGCCTTTAGCGTCTCGCTAAAGGCTTGTCATTTAAAGTATGAGGCTTGAGCGATACGCTCACGTCAATGCAATCCACGATAGACATTCCAATGGGTTTTAACCCCTTGCTACCATATTATATAGGCAAATATGGCTCTCCTTTGATCACCGACCGACCGATGACCAACCTTTGTATCTCTGATGTACCCTCGTAGATCTGAGTGATCTTAGCATCTCTCATCAGACGCTCTACGTGATATTCTTTTACATATCCGTAACCACCGTGTACTTGTACTGCTTCGACTGTAGACTTCATCGCTACTTCTGAGGCGAAGAGCTTAGCCATAGCAGCTGCTGTGCCGTACTCTTTGCCATTATCCTTGAGCCAAGCTGCTCTATAGACCAACATGCGGGCAGCTTCTATTTCCATTGCCATATCTGCAAGTTTGAATGAGACTGCTTGGTGCTGATTGATTGGCTTGCCAAAAGTTTTTCGTTCGTGAGAATAGGCAAGTGCTAGTTCATAAGCTCCAGACGCTATACCTAGTGCTTGAGCCCCTATACCTATGCGGCCTCCATCTAAGGTCTTCATGGCATATTTGAATCCAAATCCTTCTGGACCCAATCTATGGCTCTTGGGCACTTTTACATCACTGAACATAACTGATGACGTATCTGAAGATCTGATACCTAGTTTATCTTCTTTCACGCCTGTGGTTATTCCTTCGGAAGATGCATCGATTAAGAGTGCGTTGATGCCTCTGTGTCCAGCTTCTCGATCGGTCTGAGCGATGACGACATAGGCACCTGCCTTCTTACCGTTGGTGATCCAGTTCTTGGTACCATTGACTAGATAGTGATCACCTTTATCTTCGGCTGTTGTACTTTGGCTAGTCGCATCACTACCAGCTTCTGGTTCAGATAGACAGAAACCACCAATGATCTCTCCAGTAGCGAGCTTGGTCAAGTATTCTTGCTTCACGGACTCTTCTCCATGAGCTTCTACTCCCCAACATACCAGTGAGTTGTGAGCTGACATGATAACGGAGCAGGAGTTGTCTATTTTGGATAGCTCTTCGATAGCAATCGCGTAAGACAGTGCATCCATACCACTTCCGCCATACTTCTGATCAATCATCATACCCATAAAACCCATCTCTCCGAGCATCTTGACTTGCTCAGTGGGGTGGGTCATATGTATATCTCTTTCTATGACACCTTCTTTGAGCTCGTTCTGCGCGAAGTCCCTCGCTGCTTGGCGAATCATCAAGTTTTCTTCTGATAGACTAAAATCCATACTTTATCTTCTTGTGTATAAAGTTAACTCCAAGTAAAGTATTTACGAAAGTGTAGAGCCTAAAACTATTGGCAGCAAGCTTTTTTAATGAATGAAGACTTGATTGCTCCACTCAAATGCATGTGTGAAATTTTCTGAGTTTACTCCAGTTTCAATCTCGTTCTGTTCAAAGTATGAGAGCATTTTCTCGGTAGGCATATTACCTGTGAGATCATCCATGGCCATAGGGCATCCACCATATCCTTTGATAGCTCCATCAAATCTTCGACATCCATTAGTATACGCAGCGTGTACCTTTTCTTCCCATTTGTCAGGAGTGGTGTGCAGATGAGCCCCGAAGTCTATGTCATCAAAAGCTGGGATGAGATCGGCGAAGAGATAACTAATACTATCAGGTGTCGATACGCCGATTGTATCTGAAAGATTGATAATCCTAATGCCCATAGCATAGAGATCGCTCACCCACTTCTTGACAATATCGACACTCCACTCGTCACCATAGGGATTACCAAATCCCATAGAGATGTACAGGACAAGCTTCTTGTTGTTCTTGATAGTTATACTTTGGATATCAGCTACTCGCTGTAGTGACTCTTCTATGGTTGCATTCGTGTTACGCAGCTGAAATGTCTCCGAGATGGAAAAAGGAAACCCGAGATAGGTGATCTGATCATGTTTGACGGCATCGTATGCGCCTCTGGTATTTGCGATGATGGTCAGCAGCTTAGTCTTGGTATCAGATATGTCGAGACTTCTAATGACCTCAGAGGTATCCTTCATTTGTGGTATCGCCTTGGGTGATACAAAGCTTCCGACATCTAAAGTGTCAAAACCAACATTCAGCAGTTTTTGGGCATACTGAACTTTGGTCTCTGTAGGGATGAATGCTTTTATCCCTTGCATGGCATCCCTTGGACATTCTATGAGCTTGACCATACTATGTCTGGATTACACCTACATTAAAAGGTTCTATGGGAGCTAGGTTAGCGGCTTCTAGACTTCTGGAGATAACGCTCCTAGTTTGAGCGGGTTCTATAATCTCATCAACCCACAACCTAGATGCCGCGTAGTACGGCGAAGTTTCTTCTTTGTACTTCTCAGATATCTTGGTGAAGAGTTCTTTTTGTTCTTTTTCGGTGGGTTCTTTTCCTTGGGCCTTCATTGATGCCACTTGTATCTGCATCAGCACCTTCGCCGCCTGACTACCCCCCATTACTGCTATCTGTGCACTAGGCCAAGCAAAGATGAATCTCGGATCATAAGCCTTACCACACATAGCATAGTTACCTGCTCCATAAGAATTGCCTATAACCACAGTGATCTTAGGGACGGTGCTATTAGACACCGCACTTACGAGCTTTGCACCATCCTTGATGATGCCTCCATGTTCGGATCTACTACCCACCATGAATCCGGTAACGTCATGGAAAAAGACAAGTGGTATTTTCTTCTGATTACAGAGCATCACAAATCGCGCAGCCTTGTCAGCGCTGTCAGAATAAATAACTCCACCAAATTGCATCTCACCTTCTGCACTTTTGATAACTTCTCGATTATTGATGACTACTCCTACGGACCAACCATCTATCCGAGCGTATGCACAGATGATTGTTTGTCCATAATCCTGCTTGTATTCGGTCCATACACCCCCATCAAGTATAGCTTTCAATAATTCTCTAGTATCGTATGGTTTTGTTCTTTCAGCTGGTAAGAGTTTTACGACATCTTCTACAGGTCTGGTAGGCAAAGAAGCTGCTATGCGGTCAAGATCAGCAGAGGGAGCTGGTCCTAGATGACTGACAATCTTCCTAAGTCTTTTTATGCAAGCCTGGTCATCTTTGCACTTGTGATCGACTACACCCGAAAGTGAAGTTTGCGTTGTTGCTCCTCCTAGTGTTTCCTTGTCGACATCCTCACCGATGGCAGCTTTTACGAGGTATGGCCCTGCAAGAAAGATACTACCAGTCCCTTCAACTATGAGAGATTCATCAGACATGATGGGCAAGTATGCACCGCCTGCCACACAGCTTCCCATGATAGCAGAGATCTGAGGTATGCCTTTGGATGACATGACAGCATTATTTCTAAACGTCCGACCAAAATGCTCCTTATCAGCAAAGACCTCATTTTGCATGGGAAGATAGACACCTGCGCTATCTACGAGATAGATGGTTGGTAGCCGATTTTCTATGGCAATCTCCTGGGCACGGAGATTTTTCTTACAAGTCATTGGAAACCAGGCACCTGCTTTCACTGTAGCATCATTAGCTACAATCATACAGAGCCGGCCTTCGATATGAGCTAATCCGGTGAGAACTCCAGCAGCTGGGCAGCCACCGTGCTCTTCATACATACCGTATGCAGCTAAGGATCCTATCTCAAGGAAGTAAGAGTCATCATCTTTTAAGAGATCTACTCTTTCTCGTGCAGTTAGTTTTCCTTTCTTATGTTGTTTATCTATCTTTTTCTGCCCTCCACCAAGGTGGATTTTTTCTAGTTTGCGTCTAAGAGAAGTGATCTCGAGCTTATGGACATCTTCATTCTTACTTTCTTCAAGATTGATCTTTGCCATGTTCTAGATATTAGTCTTATAGCTCTTTTTGTCGATGACGATTTTGGAGATGATCTCCCTTAAGATCTCAGATGTGCCGCCACCTATGGGGCCAAGTCTACTATCTCTAAGCATCCTTGCAAGAGGATATTCTTCCATATAGCCGTACCCTCCGAGCATCTGGAGGCAGTCGTAAATCACTTGATCTGCTACTTTGGTTCCTTGTAACTTGGACATACAAGCTTCCTTCACCACATACTCACCTTTGTTGAGGCGGGAAGTGACCTGATAATTAAAGGTCTTGACTATCTCGACCTCGGTTGCCATATCTGCTATCCGATGTCTGAGTGCTTGATATTTATCTATAGTCTTACCAAAAGCCGACCTCTCACTCATATATTGTAGCGTATACTCGATGGCATATTCTGCTCTTGCATGAGCATTAATCCCCATGATGAGCCTTTCTAGAGCAAAGTGCTGCATCACATAGTAGAAGCCCTTAGTCGGGTCACCCATCAGATGATCAGCTGGTATGATTACATTATCAAAAGCAATCTCACCAGTATCTGAAGCTCTCCATCCTAGTTTATCTAGCTTAGAGGCTGAGACACCTTTTGTATCTCTATCGACTAAGAAAACACCCATCGCTCTCTTATCATTTTCGCTCTCAGTCTTGGCTATGACAATGAGATAATCTGAGTAGACCCCATTGGTAATGAAAGTTTTTGATCCATTGATGACATACGTATCACCATCTCTGACTGCAGTGGTTCTCATGGCGCCTACATCTGAGCCACCGAAAGGTTCAGTGATACATAGACATCCCACTTTAGTCCCTGCTATGCTAGGTGTTAAGTAAGCTTTCTTTATGGCATCGCTGGCTTCTGCTTTGAGATGGGTCATGGCGAGATAGACGTGGGCCCATACTGCGGCAGCGAATCCTCCAGAATTAATCCTTTGCAGTTCTTCTAGTAAGATCACTGTATAGAAAAGATCTAGATCCAATCCTCCATACTCTTCTGGGGAATAGAGTCCTAAGTATCCCATGTCACCTAGTTTGAGCCAGATAGCGGGATCTACCTTTCCTTGGGCTTCCCACTTATTAAGATGTGGAGTTACCTCTTTCGCAAGAAAGGTTCTCAGCCCTTCCCGAAAAAATTGATGCTCTTCTGTGAAATATGAATCTATCATGTGCTATATAGAACACAATTTAGCAATTAAGAGTTGAGAAAACACCTTGGATATATCACCACTATATCTTAGTGGTTAATTACACTATAATTGGAAGTCTATTCGTAGCTCTAGAATGAATAGATATGGAAGGTCATTCTTCACAGAAATCTCCGGTGCGGCTTCTTTTTAGTAATAGAATTACTAATACTTTGAGCATTCAAAAAAGAAAAAATACATTTGCGCAAGCGCTAGACTCTATCGCTTCTACATAGGTAGAAGAGGAAAGTCCGGACAACGCAGAGCATCGTACCACGTAATAAGTGGGCTACTTCTTATAATGAGAAGTAGACAGACAGTATCACAGAAAGCTATACTTCTATCGGCCTATGGCAGATAGTAAAGGTGAAAACGCGGTGTAAGAGACCACGACTAGCTAGTGCAAACTACTAGAGGAGAAACCTTGCGAGTTGCAATGTCACGTATATCTCGATCCTATATAAGGGTAGTCTTGCTCGGACAAGTCGAGAGGGGTAGACAGCATAGATAAATGATGGAGAGTAGACGTGAGTCTACTAACAGAATCCGGCTTACGCAGCGCTATTTTTTCACCAAGCGGGTTGTCTGTGTTCCCTTATTTCTTCATCGAAATATCCGTGCAGGCAAGCTCTCTTTATTAAGCCTGCCACATTTCTAGCTTCGAATTTTTTAAAGAGAGTTTTTCGATGGACTTCAATAGTCCCGATCGCCAGACCAAGCTCTTCAGCTATTTCTCTAGTGGTCCTTTCGTCAGATATGAGATTCAAGATCTCATGCTGACGTCTTGTAAGTTTAGTCATAAGTATTAAGTATAAGATTCCAACACCTTAAAGATATGTCAATCCTAGCGAATCGCAACAATCATTCACTAAGATTAGTAATGATCTAAAGTGTTAAAGTTTTACAGCTTATATTATCTAAATTTTAGATGTGTTAAATAGTAATGGTTTACAGGTATGATCTGTGGTTGTGACGTAGTTTGACGGGGATATATGATTTATTATACTATATAAATGAATTTCAATACAACCATCAGGTTGTATGATATTTATAGTCTGGAGTTGTGGCTTTCTAGAATCGAACTATAGTAATGGGTAAATACGTAAGACTAGAAAGTATAAAACTTCTCTTATGGGCTAATTAGAAGAAAGTTGAGCCATCAATTCATCAAATTGATCGACAAAAGATGCATACTTGGATGTAGCAGGACCATTAAACCCAGTATGAACTTCTATGACTTGGTTCTCTTTGTTGACAAATAGTAGAGTAGGGTAAGAGATGATTTCGTCTATCCAGCCGAGACTTTTGGTTGCTTCGACCTTATCATAATAACCTGCTAAAAGAAGATCGTAAGGGATACCTAATCGATCTTTGTACTCCTTGATTCGTTCAGTTGCCTTCGCACGATCACGATACTTTTCAAAGGCAAGTCCTATGATCTCGATATTTCCCATGTCATTATTTTCTGCATAGTCTATGAGAAAGTGCGCTTCGTCAAGACAGTTAGGACACCAAGTACCCATGATGGTGATTAGCTTTGCTTTGCCTTGGTATGCCGGATCATCCAAAGAGACTATATCGCCATCTTGATTAGGGAGTGAAAATGATATTTTCTTATCTGGAGTAGTTATTTGCGAAAGCGCATACTCGCTGGTAAGTGTAGCTTCTGGGTTAGGTCTAGCTACCCAGTTAGTCTTGTAGTGGCTACCACTTACAAAACTTCCAACTAATAGATCTTGGCTGGAGATCTCTCCCTTGAATAGGAAGGCATGACCACCGTCAAAAGCTGACAAGAAGAACTTATCACCTTGTACACTTCCTTGAAGGTATCTGTAGTCACCAGTCTCTGTCCGAAAAGTGCCATAAAGGAAATTACCTTTTTGCTCAAACTCACCGATGGCTGGATATTCATCCTCAGTCTCTAGCTCAAAAGTAGCTTCCCAAGTTCCCGTTAAATCTTGCTTCGGGACTTCGCGATCAGTCGTAAATCGATGGCCTTGACCAAAGTATGCTTCAAAAGGAATATCGTAATCTTCTCGATTATTGACATGCCATGTGCCATCTAGGATGTTCTCTTTATAAGTCGCCGTGATATAAGAGTCCATCAGCGGGAAGCTCATAACGATTGTGTCCTGTAGATCTTTTGTCATACCGAATGAGATGTCGCTGACAGGGATGCGCTCTTCTGCATTGATGATTTCTACAAGTAGCTCATCGTTATCATCATAGGACACTTCAAAGTTGAAGGGTAGGACATCTTCATCGCTGAGTTCCAGCTCGGCTCTCCAGAGACCTGGTGGGATCTTATCATATGGTTGTGCTATCTCGACACAAGAGGAGAACACAAGTAGGATAACCAAGAAGCTCATCCATCCTCCTACATTCCTACTCAATCCTTTAGGTCGATCTTTCACCTGTAAGCTGATCTTCTTTGTACTTAAATAAGACATTGAACGTGGTAAGACTTCCATAGATCCTAGTGATATATTGTTGGAGGTTGACTTTCTCTTCATCAGTTAATTTACTGCTATTGATCCGCTGCTCCATAACTCTCAGACGGTCTCTAACCATAACAATCTTGTGAAAGAATGTTTCGATAGGAAGCTCTTTTGGTTTCAATGATTCGTCATGCGGCTTCAGGATGAGAGTGCCTCCTTCCCATTTATCTCCTAACTCGACGGTATCTGTTATGTCAGACCAAGAAGTAAGGATCTTGACAAGGGAGTGTTCCAGATTATTAAAAGTAAGCTCCTGATCTAGAGAGATTTCCTCTATGATCTCCCAACTTTTATATTCTCGTCCAAGATCCTTTATACCGTACTGGACAAAGCAAACTTGATATGCTGTTGCACCTACTCCGATGATGACCCCTTGACCATATGCCGGATGTTTTACACGCGAGCCTACTCCTAGATTATCTCCCATAACATGATTTCTTTTTCACTTTCGTAAATGTATGAATCCCATAACCGACTACCACTCAGATTACTTCACATCTTCATAGTTATCATCCCAGTTTTCTGGTTTTGGGTCATTTAGTTTTCCCATGGATTTTCCGACGACCATAGATACGGTGGCATCTCCTGTGATATTGGCTATCGTCCGACACATATCGAGTGGTCGGTCTACCGCAAATATCAATGCTAAACCAGCTTCGGGGATACCTGCTTGCCCAAGAATGATGACGAGCATCACTAATCCTGCACTTGGTACTGCCGCAGCCCCGATAGAAGCTAATGTAGCCGTAGCAACGATACCCAGCTGCTTGTCTAAAGGTAAGTCGATGCCATATGCTTGTGCTATGAATACTGCAGCGATCGCTAGATAGCAGCTAGTACCGTCCATATTGATCGTAGCCCCTATGGGTAGTACAAAACTCGATACTTCCTTGTCTACTCCTAAGTGTTCTTCTACACGTTCCATCGTAACTGGTAGCGTCGCCGCACTACTACTTGTCGAAAATGCTAAAAGCTGGGCTGGTGCTATTCCCTTAAAGAAGGAAGAAATGCTGCGTCCGGTATACAGTCTGACCACAGTAGGGTAGACTACTAGTATAAGGATCGCTAATCCTGCTAACACCGTCAGTGCATATCCTAAGAGTGCTGCGAATATGTCAGCAGAAGGAGACTCTGCTACCAAGGTCGCCATCAAAGCAAAGACTCCCACAGGAGCACAGAGCATGATTAAATCAATCATCTTCAAGACGATGTCATTGAGGCCATCAAAAACGTCTTTGACGGGCTGTGATTTTTTAGGATCTACAAGGATAAGACCTACGCTAAAGAAAAACACAAAGAAGATGACTTGTAGCATATTGCCATTTTCTGCTAGAGCGCCGAAGAGATTACTAGGAACCAGGTCTATCAAAGGCTGGAGTGGTCCGGCCTCCTTTTGCGACTCCGCCAACATGATTTTACCGGATGCATCGGTCGCATAATCTCCTACCAGACTTTCTCTAGTTTCTTCTGATATCAGCTTTCCTGGTTGGGTGATGTTGACTGCAAGTAAACCGATGGTTACTGCAAATAATGTGGTCAAGACATACATGCCTATGGTCCTGCCTCCCATAGAAGACAACTTTGAGATGTCTCTGAGATCTGATATTCCTTTTACCAGTGATGCTATGATCAGCGGGATCGCTATCAGCTTGAGGACGTTGATAAATATAGTGCCAAATGGTTTGATCCAATCCACAATGAACCCTATCCCGCCATTAATCTGAATGATGCCGTACCCGAAGAGTACGCCGAGTACCATACCAAGTATGATTTGCCAATGTAGTGCTAACTTACCCATAGACTTATGATTGTCGTTACGCTAATATAGCGATGCGTTACTGAGTATCGGTACTTAGTTTATGTCTTAGATGCGCGAGTCATCTCTCTTTTCCCAGGAGGACCTGGTAATCTCTCTATCTGAAGGCCGTGTCCTTTAAGTATTCTTTTGAAGGCACCTTGTGCACAATACGTAACTAAGCAGGCACCTGGAGCCATGACTGATACCACTTTAGATAGTAGTGGCTCTTCCCACAACGATGGCTGTGCTCCAGGACCAAAGGCATCATAAAAGATGACATCGTATAAGTCGTCACTTGTAAAGTCCTCGAACAGGAGGTTGTGCTTTTGGAGATCGAAAAAGGAATTCAATGCTTGAGTTTTACCCCATGGGGCTTGATGGATGGGCTGTATAGAAGGTAGTGCATTATCAGCACTATAATTGAGTTTTGAAGCTATGTCCTCAGTTATGGGATACGCTTCTATCGTTTCATAGTCGATGTGAATTTCATTCTTGAGGGCGTAGTCCTGAGTGAGTAATACGTTCAACCCAGTGCCCATACCGTATTCTAGTATAGATACATTTTTTGATGCTGTCGAGGATAGCCAGTGCTTTAATCCGGCATTGATAAATACGTGTATACTTTCTTGGATAGCACCGTGTGTACTATGATAATGCGCATTCCACCTTGTAGAGTAGAGGGTAGAAGAACCATCTTGGGTAGTCGAAAGATCTAGGCGATCCTTCATATACAACTAGCAACCAAGTACGTCCAAAAATGGCTTAACATCAAAGCTCACTGGACAGCCGTAATAGCTTTTTCTGTTACATGCAGAAAGAGCGATAGCTGCTATAACAGCTACTGTTACGATTAGATTATAATGTGCCTTTTTGATTTTCATCGGGTAAAATCTCTTTGTTATGACGTAGTACGTCTCTATTGTTGGTGTGAAAACGTACCTATTCACCTATATATTACAAGTCTGAGGCCAGTTTTGTTGGTTAAGTATGTCATCAGGATGCGATATTGGTACATTTGGTCATCTAACTTCCATTAATGAGGATACATCTCATCGCCATCGGGGGAAAAGTCATGCATAATCTAGCATTGGAGCTAGCAGCTCAAGGGCATACTGTGAGTGGTTCTGATGACGAGATATACGACCCAGCGCGGAGTCGATTAGATGCAGCAGGCTTGCTGCCAGAAGAAGGATGGAATCCTGATAGGATTACTTCAGATATCGATCTGATTGTCCTAGGAATGCACGCACATCTTGATAACCCTGAGTTAGCAAAAGCTAAAGAGCTCCATATCGATGTAGTTTCTTTTCCAGAGTATGTAGGGCGATACAGTACGAGTCCTACCAAAGTGGTCATAGCGGGAAGTCATGGTAAGAGTACTACTACCGCGATGATCATGCACGCTTTGAAGACCATAGGTCTTGACGCGGATTATCTCTTAGGTGGATTGTTGGATGGATTCGATAGAATGGTCCGACTTTCGGGAGCTCCTGTGATGGTCATCGAAGGAGACGAGTACCTTAGCTCGAGAGTCGATCCCCAACCAAAGATGCTACACTACCATGGACAGATAGTCGTGATCACTGGAGTAGAATGGGATCATAAAAATGTCTTTCCTACTGAAGAAAATTATGTCTCACAGTTTGACCATCTGATATCTCAGTGCGCCGATGAAGATACTTCAATCATTTGGTTTGGAGAAGATGAACACTTGCAAGGATTGATGAAAAAAAGAAACGATCTAAGTGAGCAGGCTTACGATCAATACCATCTCCAAGATGGGCAAGTAACTGCTGGGCAGAAGTTGTATCCGCTTCACATATTTGGTGATCACAACATGGCCAACTTAAAGGCAGCCGCTCTAGTGTGCGAAAAACTAGGTATCCAAGAGGCAGACTTCTTATCTGCCATGTCTTCTTTTAAAGGAGTTGGAAAAAGACTTGAACTGATAAGCCGAGATCCCATCGTATATCTCGATTATGCTCATGCTCCTTCTAAAGTCAGAGCAACAGTTCGTGCCGTCCGAAGTGCTTATACAACAAAGAAGATACTGGCTATATATGAGCTACATACTTATAGTAGTTTAAGTGAAGACTTCTTACCTCAGTATGAGGGAACACTCGACGAGGTCGACGATGCTATCGTATACTTCGACCACCATGCTTTGAAGATGAAGCGCTTACCTGACTTAGACAATTCTAAGGTGCAAACCGGATTCGCTAATGATAAACTTCGTGTCATCTCTGATCAGGATGAGTTGCAGTCGATGCTAATCGATATGAAGAATAACTATGACGTCATTTTGTTGATGAGTTCGGGTACGTTTGGCGGACTAGATCTCGACAAGATCAGACATGCTTAGAAATATCGATACCTGTCGTCTTGCGATAAAACTCCGTAGCATAACTATCAGTCATGCCAGATATAAAGTCGACGATAGACATCACTTTAAGATAAGAGGACTCCGTCTCTTCATACTCCGTGAACTGGTATGGGATTAAGTTGATAGCCATCCTATCAGTACCAACCTTCTTTTCCCTAAGTACAGCTGGTACAAATAATGATAGCAGATGAGACATCACATGATAACCCGTTATCTCTATCTCTATGACGGAGTGGTGCCTATAGATTTCTTTGACCGATAGTTGGACGAGTTCTTTGAGAGCAGGTGTGCTTTCTTCGATCTCGTCTACTAACGTATTTACGTAAGTGCCACGAAGTATATCATCCTTGCTTTCGATAAACTTCTGTGCAGATAGCTCAGTGAGAAGGTTGATCGTCTTGGCTCTCAAGTAGGCGATGCTATCGTTAGCATCTTTGATCGATCTGAAGGTGGTATTTATCTTATCTGTCTCAGCCTGATTAAGCTGCTCAAGGATAGATAAAAGACTATCAGCTGCTCGCTGTTTGGATATGATGCCAAGTCGTTGTGCATCTTCTAGATCTATGATCCGATAGCAGATATCATCTGCAGCTTCTACGAGATAAACGAATGGATGTCGTCTATATATAACTGGCTGCTCACTTTCTTTATGCATATGCAATGCCTCCGCTATACTCAGGAAGGTGCTCTTCTCAGTCTTAAAGAATCCATATTTTTTGCGATGCTTATACCTTTTATCTGTGGCGTCTGAAGAACAAGGATATTTGATGATGGAAGCGAGGGTCGTATACGTCAGACCCATACCAGTCTTTGGCTTGTCTCTATATGGATGAGTCATGACTCGGAGTGCATTGGCATTACCTTCGAAGGTGATGAGATCTTGCCACTCATGATCACCAAAGTGCTCTCGAAGTGGACGTCCTTCTATCTCAGTATCAGCATTTTCTATAAAGTAATTAGAGATCGCTTTTTCGCCACTATGACCAAAGGCGGGATTGCCGATATCATGTGCGAGGCAGGCTGCAGCGATAACACTGGCGAGGTCGCGTTGATAAAAGTCCTGTGATGCCTGATCATTTGATGAAACATCATGACTTGCAAGGTGACCACCTACGATAGCGCCAAGTGATCGACCTACAGAAGAGACTTCTAACGAATGAGTAAGTCGGTTATGAACAAAGGTGCTTCCGGGTAGTGGAAAGACCTGAGTTTTATTCTGAAGACGACGAAAAGACGAAGCAAATATGAGTCTATCGAAATCACGCTGATAATCCGTCCTAGTTGATGGGGTAGATGTATCTGTACCCGATCTACGATTTGTATAACACTCTTCCCATCTCATCGCCGCCAAAGCTACTGATACTTGATAAGACACTTACATGATGTCCTTATAAAAGGAGCCTTCCGCCAGATTACTCCACTCTCCGATATCTTTCTTGAAGGTCTTGAAGGAGCTATATACTTTGCTGACCACTTCACTCTTAGTAGCCATATCGTCGTATAGTTCTAAAGCTATGGTTTTAAGACCATCAAGCACTTCTGCTGGAAATCTCACTAACTCGGCTGTGCTTTCTTCTAGTATCTTCTTAAGGTAGATGTTGTTTTTGGATTCGAAGTCGGCGAGCATCTCTTGGTTAGATCTATAGCAAGCGGTTCTTACGATCTCTTGGAGGTCTCTTGGTAGTTCTTGATATTTCTCTTTATTCACGATACACTCTAAGACTGATCCCGTCTCATGCCATCCCGGGTAGTAATAGTACTTCGTGATCTTGTGGAAGTCCATGAGATAATCGTGATAAGGACCTATCCACTCAGTTGCGTCGATGACTCCTCGTTCGAGATTAGTGTACAGCTCTGCTCCAGGAGAGAGTACCGCTGTTGCTCCTGCTTGTTCGATCACTTTACCACCTAGTCCTGGCATCCTCATTTTGAGGCCTTTCCAGCTCTCCATTGACTCGATCTTGCGGTTGTACCAGCCGCCCATCTGTACTCCCGTATTACCTGCAGCGAAAGGAATGATATTGTATTTGTCATATACTTCTTCCCAGAGCTGCTGACCTCCTCCAAAGTCTAGCCAAGCATTCATTTGCTGCGCATTCATCCCAAAAGGAACTGTCGTAAAAAAGGCTAGAGCCTGCTCTATACCTGTCCAATAATACGATGCTCCATGCCCCATCTCAATCATGCCAGCGTTCACAGCTTCAAAGACTTCTAGAGGTGGGATTAACTCACCGCCGCCATAGACTTTGATTTCGAGTCGTCCGTTGGACATCGTGTTGATCCACTCTGCAAGTCGATTACATCCTTCACCGACAACAGGAAAGTTAGGTGGCCAAGTAGTAGCTATCTTCCACCGAAATTTCTTGTTGGTGATAATATTGGGAGCTTCTATTTTTTCATCACTGACATTCTTACAAGATGAAGCCGCTACAGCTCCACCAAGTCCAGCCAATGCACCAGCCTTGATAAAATCTTTTCTCTTCATAGGTAGGATGTCATCCCGTGAATATAGTTGTTACACCACGGATTATTTCTAATAAGCATAGACTTCATATGACACATTATCCTTATTTGTCTTATTTATGCACCATAAGAATCTGACCAATGAGTAAGAAGTACGATGAGCCTCAAGGCTTAAGTGATGTGGCAAAATTTCATGAGACATTTGATTTGCCGATACTTGAGAAACCGACGATACCGTCGTCTCAGAGATGTGCTCTTCGGGTGAATCTTCTCCAAGAAGAGCTCGATGAACTGAAGGATGCTATCGCTGATAATGATCTTGTGGAGGTAGCCGACGCCCTTTGTGATATACAGTATGTACTATCAGGGGCTATCCTAGAGTTTGGTCTAGCTGACAAGTTCAAGCAGCTCTTTGATGAAGTACAGCGATCTAATATGAGTAAGACCTGTAAGACTGAAGAAGTCGCTCATCAAACTCAACAGCACTATAAAGAGAAGAAGGGTACTGACTCATATGTCGTACAACGGGGAGGAGAATATCTTGTCTACCGAGAGGGTGATAGCAAGGTGCTGAAAAGCGTGGAGTACAGCCCCGCAGATATAAAAGGTATGATGTCAACTGATTAACTTCCGACGATGCATGTACTTATCGCGCCAGACAAATTCAGAGGTTCACTCTCGGCTCAAGAAGTTGGTGAGGCCATAGCTCAAGGTATCACTTCCGTAAATGCAGATTATGAGACCACCATCATCCCCATGGCGGATGGGGGAGAAGGATCACTCGAAGTTCTTCAAGCTAATCTTAAGGCAGAAGAAAAGCGGACGGTGGTAAAAGATCCACTGGGGAGAAGTATCACAAGTACTTATCTCATGGCAGGTGAGACTGCCTATATAGAAATGTCGAGATCCTCAGGACTTTCTCTTCTTACGAAATATGAACAGAATCCACTGTATACGACGACGTACGGTGCAGGTGAGATGGTCCTAGACGCCCTCTCGCATGGTGCTAAAAACGTCTATGTATTCCTTGGCGGTAGTGCGACTAATGACATGGGCATCGGCATGGCCGAGGCACTTGGATATGAGTTTTTAGATAGAGATGGAGACAGGGTTCCTCCAGTCGGTCTGAGTCTTGCCTTTATCATGGATATAAAAAGGGTGCTTCGGTATAACCCCGATGATGTAAAATTCTATGCTGTCACTGATGTCAATAATCCACTTTATGGAAAGCATGGAGCTACCAATGTTTATGCTCAACAAAAAGGAGCAGACAAATACGCAAGAGAGATACTCGAAAAGGGAGTTAAAAAACTAGCCCGTAAGTGTAAGAAAATCATCGATAAAGATGTCACCAAGCTAGCCGGAGCTGGAGCCGCAGGAGGATTAGCAGGAGGCATGGTTGCGTTCCTTGATGCTGAGATTACTTCTGGCACCAATTTTATGATGGATGCTACAGGATTAAAAGATATCCTATCAAGCGTAGATCTAGTGATCACTGGCGAAGGGCGTATAGATGAGCAAACCTTTCAGGGTAAAGTGGTCGATGGCATAGCTAAAGCTGCACATAAGCAGAATATCCCTGTAGTTGCGATCTGTGGAGAGTCAAAGCTTACTACAACTCCAGAAGAAATAAGTAGAGTTTATGACCTGATATCTCTATCAGGCTCTAAGGAGAAGTCTATGACTGATACTGCTGAGTTACTCAAGACTTTATCAGCACAGTTGATATCTGACTTTATGAAGTAGTAAACAAAGATGATGAACAACTGTGATGCCTTAAAAGGCATGACTTAAACTAATGAGTCAGGCGTAAATAAAAAAGCCCAGTATAAAACTGAGCTTCAATACTTTCTAAGGTGCACCCAAAGAGCAAAGTCCTATGAGGCACTATTCTTTCCTTACTCTTCTTCAGAAGTAGCGTCACTTACTACTTCCTTGATATCGTCTCCTATACCAGAAGCCGCTGCTGCTAATGCACCACCTGCTGCAGTAACTGCACCCGCTATGCCAGCTGTCTTATCTTCAAGTATAGATGAGGCCTTATCTATCATATCACCCATCTCTGACACTTGTTCTTTTGTTTGCTCTTCGGCTACTACTATGGCATCATCTACAAGCTCATTACCATCTCCATCATGATCTGTAAATCCTCCAGCTTTAGCTATATCCTTGTCTACTTCATGTACGGTATCATCGACAGTGATCATCCCTTCTTGAACTCCTTCATAGTCGCCATCTGCAAATTTTTCTGCCTTCGCAAAGAAGTCATCTGTGCCATCCAGAAGAGAATCATCTTTTGATTCTTTGATCGTCTTATAAAAAGGATCTTTGGGTGGAGCAGCTGCCTCAGCCGCTTCTTCAGCTTTTGCTTTGTCTAGAGTCTCATCGATCTTTGTGTTGATGTCACCCATGACATCTTGAGCCTTATCGACGATGTTATCCTTTGTTTCCATGACTTTCTCACCTATCTTTTCAGTGAAGTCTTTTGCTTTTTCTAGATTTTCATGATTCTCACCGAGGATCTTACTACCGAGCGACTCTACAGCTTCTCCGCCTTTGTTGATCAAGTCTTCTCCTGTGCTTAAGACCTTCTCACCTATGTTCTCAGCAGTAGTGGCTACTTTCTTAAGTGTTTCATTTTTCTCTACCATGTTCATGGTCCCTTCAGCTGAGTGAAGTATCGCATCTCTAAGGTTACCCGTTTTATCCGCAAGCGATCCTCCAAGGTCACCCGCTTTATCAACCAAGTCACCACCTAGCGAGGTAGCTTTGGATCCTGCGACACTTGCTATATCTCCAGCCTTATCGATGATATCTCCTCCTGCATCTTTTGCTAGATCGATTCCTTTATCTACGGCTGATTTACCTATCGACTCAGTTACGAAGAAGAGCTTTTTGATTTCGCTGAATATTCCCATGATTTTACTTTTCTACTTTGTTACGATTGATTCTAATGACTTAGAACAATAATATGAAAAATGAACGGCATCAAGAGGGATATATACATCATATAGACTTCTCTTGCGATGTCCTTTCTACATATATACTACATTTGAGAAGCGACTGAAGTTCCCTATGATCACACATATACAACAGCAGATACAGGACACGATCAAAGAGATCGTACATATCGAAAGGGTAGAAGAACAACTGGCTATCACCAAGCAGGAGTTAGATGAGGCTATGGAGGAACAGAAAAGTCTGATGCAAAGGTTAAGCAAGGAGCTGAAGGATATAGAAAAGTTAGATGGTCTGTCTACTAAGGCGATCTTTTACAAAATCCTCGGGAGTAAAGAAAAACAACTTGATAAGGAACGTCAAGAATACTTAGAGCTATCACTGAAAGAAGAAGATCTCGAAAAGTCGATAGAGTTACTTGAGTACGAAGTAAATCTACTGTCTGCAAAGGTCAAGTCAAGAGACGAGCTAAAAGCTAGACTTGCAAGTCTGAAGCTATCGAGAGAAGAAGAAATCATCAAAGCGGATCCAGCGCTACGGACTCAGCTTTTGACTCTCAGTAAGAATCTGGAAGATCAGTTTCAGTTTAAAACAGAGATCGAAGAAGCACTTGAAGTAGGACAGGTGTGTCATAATCTAATGCAGCAAGTTGTACATCTCCTATCTCGTGTAAAAAACTGGGGCCAATGGCCAAGCCAAAGTCGCAACCCTCATCATACCCGAAGAGCACGACGAGATGCTATCGATAGAGCTCGTAATCTTACGTACCAAGTAAAGCACCATCTCAATCTCTTGAAGAAAGAGCTTTTGGATCTAGGAAAAGAACTTACTTACGACACTGATCCAACTAAACTTACTGAGTTCTCAGATTTTTTCTTTGGCAACCTGATCACAGATTGGATTAGACAGCAGCAACTGGTAAAGGCACTTCAATCCGCTAATAGACTATATCTACAATTAAATAATGTGGTATTGCAATTGATCGCGATGAGAGATGACTCTGCTACCCAGATAGCCAGATATCAAGATGATCGAGATAAGATCTTAATCTCCTAAGTCAAGCATCACAGCTGTAGAGAATATTATAATCTTTCAATTAATAGTCTGAAAGGTCAATAAACCATGACTTAGGATAACGTTTGTTAAAGTAACGCCTCATAGGCTCATCACTACTTCGTTCACAGATCGGACTACGACGAATCGGACGAAGTCCGATATAAATAGTTCCTGAGGCTAGAAGCCTTCAGCAACGCGTACGGACTTGTTATTACCTCGTAGAGGTAAAATATTTGTAGTCGCGGGTGTCAACCCGCGGTTTAATGATCACTACAATTTTCGTTTAGCGTGCATTTTTGTGTCAATAATCATGACAAACTAAATTTCCCTACAGCTGGAAAATATTCCTAGGGCACAATCGATTATAAAATTTACGAAAGTGATATCAACTTAGAGTTTCTTAGACTCTATGATGGATGATAAGCCACCTCTGTAGTTTTTGCCGATCGGTATCATCTTTGGCTGCCCTTTCTCAGTTACTTCGACCATGTTGCCTTCTATAGCATTGATCTTGTTAAGGTTGAGAATGTAGGACCTGTGTATGCGCTGGAAGATATCGCTCGGAAGTTTTTCGACAAGACTCTTCATAGTCTGTAGCGTGATCACTCGGCCTGTCTCTGTTCTGATGATGACATAGTCCTTTAGACCTTCTATATAAAGGATGTCTCGGTAGTAGACTTTCATCATCTTCTTATCACTCTTGACGAAGAAGAAATCATCACCACTATCGGTAGTTGTACCTCCATCTGCTTGATGCTTTGATACGGCCTTATTAGTCGCCTTCATAAAACGCTCAAAGCTGATTGGTTTGAGGAGATAGTCAACTGCTTCTAAATCAAATCCTTCTACTGCATACTCAGCATATGCTGTGGTAAAGATGACCATCGGCGGATTAGAAAGAGATCTCAAGAACTCTATGCCCGTAAGTTGTGGCATCTGTATATCGAGAAACATCAAGTCTATTTCATTGTCTCTAAGTGCTTGGTTGGCTTCCATAGCATTAGAGCATTTGGCGACGAGCTCTAGTTCTGGCATGTTAGAGATATGCGCTTCAAGGATCTCTTGTGCTAGTGGTTCGTCATCAACGATGAGAGTCTTTATCATACTTTTTGATTTGTGGTAAGCTGAAGATCTAAGTCTACTTTGAACTCATTATCTGACTTATTGATATCAAGTTTATGCTTTTTAGGATATAGAATGTTTAATCTTCGACGAACGTTGGTAAGACCTATACCACCACTCTTTTTGCCATTTTTTATAGGTACGACTTCAGTAGAAGGCAGGCTATTGATCACATTAAGATGTAGTCGATTTTTTCCGATGTCTAGATTAATCTTTACATATCCCGAGTTGAGTTGATGATCTATGCCGTGTTTAAATGCATTTTCCAAGAAAGGTATGAAGAGTAATGGGGCTATCCGAAGCCCTTCTTCCTCGCCTTTGATATCCACATCCATCTTGAAGTTGTCACCGTGTCTGAGTTTTTCGAGCTCTAGGTAGTTTTGGATATAGTTGATCTCTTGTGACAGTGGTATCAGGCGTTCGTTGCTTTCATAAAGCATATATCGCATCATCTCTGATAGCTTGAGGACTACCTCAGGAGCCTTCTCTGATTTTTTAAGAGTGAGTGCGTATATACTATTGAGGGTGTTAAAGAAGAAGTGTGGGTTGATCTGGGTCTTGAGATACTTGAGTTCTGAAGTTAGGTTTTGTCTTTGTAGATCTACACGCTCACGCTGGTGTTCCATCCAGTCGTTGATAATCATGTAGATCGAGGAAGAGAATCCTATAAAGAAGGTACCTAAGAAGACTGTACTATTACGAGCGAAGGTGAACTCCTGAGCCAATGTTAAGCTACGATCCCCAAATAGATAATGATATAAAACGACCTCAATGGGAGTTGCTATCGCCACCAATAAGATCAACAAGATCATGTATGAAAAGAGCTTATTGACTCTTAGATACTTGGGAAATAGATAGTAAAGATTGATGTATACGATGATGATATAAAACAAGACTCTCAGAGACTGCCTTATCATATTTTCAGCCAGACTCATCTCATCGGGGCGATTGATCACCATGAAGAGAAAGAAGATCACCCAGAAAAAGATATGATACAACAGACCTCGCTGAACCCCTTTTTCGAGGAGTTCATAAAATCTGTGGTCGTTATCTAGGGTGACAAACATGATAACGAAGCTAAGATCTTACAGCACCTTTCTTGCAATTATCAGATAAATAGCCCTTCTTTCTCGATTAATAAGATGAGATCTAGATATGTTATGATTGGGCTGAACAACTAGATTGATAAGACGTTTTATCATCTTTGCAGCGACCGTAATTATAGTACTCAATAAGAATATGGGATATCAGAAAAAGGAGATTTATTCAGGAGCCGTAACTGAGGAGATGAAAGGATATTACAAGCAAGTACTAAAGCTTGTCAATGAAGATCCAGAAAGAGAAGGCTTATTAAAGACTCCGGAAAGAGCGTCTAAGGCCATGCAGTTTTTAACTCATGGGTATGATCTTAGTCCTGAAAATATCTTGAAAGGAGCTTTGTTTGAGGAGGATTATAGCGAGATGGTCTTAGTTAAAGATATCGAGGTGTATTCACTGTGTGAGCATCATATCCTTCCATTTTTTGGGAAAGCTCACGTAGCATACATACCTAATGGACATGTTGTAGGCCTCAGTAAGATACCTCGTGTTGTTGATGCATTTGCCAGAAGACTTCAGGTACAAGAAAGGTTGACAGATCAGATATTGAATTGTATCCAGGATACACTTAAGCCATTAGGAGTAGCTGTCGTCATAGAAGCTTCGCATATGTGTATGATGATGAGGGGTGTACAGAAGCAAAATTCTGCGACTACCACTTCAGCATTTACTGGTGAGTTCAAAAATGTAGAAACACGTACTGAGTTCTTGAACTTAATCAGCACGAATCTTAGATAACTATGAGTAAAACCGCCTTACTATTTCCAGGTCAAGCTGCTCAGTTTGTTGGTATGGGTCAGCACATTTACGAAAGTGAAGAGATAGCTAAGAACCTCATCGATAAGGCTAACGATATCCTCGGTTATGATCTTAGGAAGATTATGATAGATGGGCCGATGGAGACCTTGACTCAGACCATATATACGCAGCCGGCTGTGTATGTCCACTCGATGGCAGTATATGCTTGTAGGAAAAAAGAGATGGAGATATCTGCTGTTGCTGGCCATTCGCTAGGGGAGATATCGGCTTGCGTAGCTGCAGGTGTTTTATCTTTTGAAGACGGTCTGGGGCTAGTAGATAAGCGAGCACGAGCGATGCAATCTGCGTGTGAAACTCATCCAAGTACGATGGCCGCAGTCCTTGGTATGGAAGATGAGCAAGTGGAAAATATCTGTAACGATATAGAAGGAGTGGTGCCAGCTAATTATAACTGTCCTGGACAGATAGTCATATCTGGTACGAAAAAAGGCATCGAAAAAGCCGTAGAGCTATGTAAAGAAGCAGGCGCCCGAAGAGCACTGGTCATCGCTGTTGGCGGGGCCTTTCATAGTCCTCTCATGTCGAGTGCGCAGGAAGAGTTAGCAGAGTATATCCGTGATATAGAGCTATATGATGCTAGCATGCCGATCTATCATAATGTGGATGCTAGCCCTAATCAAAGCGCCTCTCAAGTCAAAGATCATCTGATATCACAGGTCACAAGTCCTGTAAGATGGACATCGACTCTCCAAAGGCTGATCAAAGATGGTCACACGACTTTTATAGAGGTTGGAGGTAAGGGCAAGATCCTCCTGGGTATGCTAAGAAAGGTATCCAGAGAAGTAGAAGCAATCCAATGGCAAGAAGAGTAAACCCTCATGATATAAGACGTGGGGCTGTTCTTTTAGCAGAGCCATATATGATCGATCCGAACTTTAAGAGGTCTGTGATATTACTCACAGATCATAGTCAAGCTGATGGTACAGTTGGGTTTATCTTGAATAAACCTCTTGATGTGAAGATCAATGATCTGATTGATGATTTTCCAGAGATCGAGAGTAGGGTGTTCTACGGTGGCCCAGTTGCTAAAGAAACGCTCCATTACATCCATGATGTCGGTGATATCTTAGATGAGAGTGTCAAGATCACGCCGGGTATGTACTGGGGTGGATCATTTGAGAAGCTCAAGTTTTTGATCAGTAATGGCTTAGTAAAACCAAGAAATATAAAGTTCTTCCTAGGGTATAGCGGGTGGACAGCTGGCCAGCTCATGGATGAGATGCAGTATGGATCTTGGATCACGGCGCACATGGATATCAACTATGCATTCAAAACAAAACATCACAAGATGTGGAGTGAAGTGATGCGTAATAAAGGAGGCAACTATCACGTGATCGGAGAGATGCCCGACTACAGTTGGCTGAACTAACTATCTTACCATGGTCAACAAAATGAGACCATACCATGTCAGATCCGATTCACCCAAAACTTGAAGATCAGTCTTACCTCTGTCACGATCAAAGAGATGAAAGACATCATGGTGCTGTAGTCCCTCCGATCTATCAGAATACGTTATTCGCATTTGAGGACTGGGATGCTATCGATGATGGCTTCGAGCATATCAAAGACCGTTATGTCTACTCCCGATTACTGAACCCTACCGTCGAGGCAGCAGAGGAGAAGATCGCCTATATCGCTCATGGAGAAAAAGCAAAACTATACGCTTCTGGCATGGCGGCCATCTCTGCGGCCATCATGTACTGTGTCGAGGCGGGCGACCATATCATCACGATCAAAAGTCTCTATGGACCAGCCAATTCGTTCATAGGAAGTTACCTGAAGGATAAATCAGGCGTGACTACCACTTACGTAAATGGTGATGATATAGATGAGATAAGAGCGGCGATAACCGACAGGACTAGGTTAATCTATCTCGAGAGTCCATCGAGTATGTTGTTCAAACTGCAAGACCTTGTAGCTGTAAGCCAGCTCGCAAAGGAACATGATATCAAGACTATCATAGACAACACGTGGGCAAGTCCAGTTTTTCAGAAGCCCCTTGACTATGGGATAGATATCGAAGTTCATTCTGTCTCTAAGTATCTCTGCGGCCATAGTGATGTAGTGGCAGGAGTAGTTATAGCTTCTAAAGATATCATGGATGACATGCTCATGAAGGAGCATGCCTTGCTCGGAGGAAAGATGTCACCATTCGAAGGATGGTTGATACTGAGAAGTATGAGGACTCTTCTGCTGCGGATGAAGCAACATGAAAAGTCTGCGATCGAAGTTGCCAATTTTCTAGAGAAGCATGGTTCTGTGAGAAAAGTGAACTTCCCCGGCCTACTTAGTTTTTCTCAGTATGAGTTGGGCCAGAAGCAGATGAGTGGCTATGGTGGATTGTTTAGTATCGTATTAGACACGGATGATATCGAAGATGTGAAGACCTTTGTTAACGCACTTTCCCTCTTTCAGATCGGAGTATCTTGGGGAGGTCACGAAAGTCTGGTGTATGCCCCAGTCATCAGTTATAAACGCGAACTAACACGCGAGCAATACGAGGCAATTGGTATAGATACGGGACTTGTTAGACTGAGCATAGGGCTGGAGTCTGCTGATGATTTGATTAGGGATTTGGCCCAAGCACTACCTGCTAATATGTAGTTTATAGGCTACAATAGTGCGTGTGTAAAGCCTTGTAATTAACAGTCATATTAGAAAGGTTTATATATATCGTTTTTATATGCGGATAATTGGTGAAGAAGTGTATATTTGGGACCATAACCTACACGCCGATTGGTAAAGACATATACCGAGCTTAAGACTCGTAGTATGATTTAGACTAATTTCGGATTTTTTATCCTTAAGAATGGCCCTCCTTACAAAGGGCTTTTCTTATGCCCGGAAGTCTCGTAACTTTAAGCAAGTTCTATACTTATGAGACATTTCATCTTACTCCTATTCTGCGTATTCAGTTTTGATCTGGCTATCTGTCAGGATCAAAATCCATTTACACAAGAAGTACAACAACTGATAGCGAAAGACGATATCTCTTCGCAAGAAGAAATCGTGCTCTTCACTGGGAGCTCGAGCGTCAGGTTCTGGTTAACTGTAGGTGAAGAGTATGCTGACTATAATGTGGTGAACAGAGGATTTGGAGGATCTACATTTACTGATCTCATCCACTTCAAGGAAGAACTCATCTTTGCCTATGAGCCTACTAAGGTCTTCATCTATGAAGGAGATAATGATATTGCCAAAGAGGAGAGTGTCGAAAGCATACTTGTGAAAGCTAAAAGTCTAGCTAACGAGATCAAAGAAAGACTACCAGCCACCATCGTCTACTTTATAGCAGCCAAGCCTAGTCTATCACGTTGGGAGTTAAGAGAGGAGTATAAAGAGTTCAACTATACACTACAAGCTTGGGCATCCTTCGAAGAGAGAGTACGATTTATAGATGTATGGACTCCGATGTGTGATAAGGATGGTGAAGTATTTTCAGACATTTTCATTGCGGACGGTCTGCACATGAACAGTAAGGGCTATGACATCTGGGCGAAGGTGGTGAGGCCTTATGTAGAGGAGTAGGCACTTCCTATTTTGATATAGCACCTCTCTTTCCAAGCTCGACTACTCTAGCATCG
>CAZXIE010000040.1:0-25070 GCA_964640065.1 uncultured Saprospiraceae bacterium | reverse complement strand
CGTCTGATCAATTAAACCAAGACTATGTTGATTAGATCTTAGTCCATGAGTAGTGATTAAAGTGGTGAACAAAAAACTCTTCGCTCCACTATGATGTCTAAATGCAGCCTTCCTCTCTTCTAACTGACGAGCGTATTTCTTAGAGATAAGCACTTCACTATCATAGTACTTCATCTCACACAGATGGATCGCCTTATCAGCTCGATCTATAAGAAGATCTATTTGGATGCCATCATAGGCATCATCGCCTTTGTGCAGATAGCTGCTTTCTTCTGTATACAGCCCAGAGATGCCTAGTGCCGCTTTGATACCATCTATATGCTTGAGACACATACTTTCGAAAGCATACCCATACCAAGTCTTTACAGATGGAGTCTGACTTTTTTTCAGCCAATGACCCTTCGTAGGCTTAGTGCCCTTTATAAACTTCAGATAAAAGAGTGAGTACTCATCTGTCAGGCGATAAAGTGTTTCTCGCTTCTTTTTTCCATAAGGCCGATACTCTGTGATGAAAGAAGACCGCTGAAGCTCTTCAAGTATCTTAGTCAGCCCCCCTCCGTTAGTCTGGTTACTATGCTGGATAATCTCTTTTCTTGAAAGTCCTTTCTTTTTCTTACTCAGTGTCTTTATCACATCGATATGGCCCTCAGGATGATCGAAGAGAGCCGCATATAGATTATCAAATTCATACCTAAGACTTCCTCCTTTATCAAAGCATAACTGTTGTATGATTTGCACAGCCGTTTTCCCGGCCTCTACTTGCGCCAGATAATAAGGGATACCTCCTACAACCATATACAGATGAGCGATCTGATGATCATCTAATCTAATATTCCTCTTCTTCAAGTATGCTTTAGTCTCACTCAAGGTAAATGGTTCAAGCTGTATCAGATGATCTATTCTGTTATGCAGACCTCCTTTATCATTGACCACTTTATTAATCATCCACGAGGCTGCAGATCCGCATATGACCAAGACGATGTTATTCTTGACTCCCCAGTCATTCCAGAAGTAAGAAAGAGCTGATAAAAATCCGGATCGATGTGTATCTAACCAAGGTACCTCATCAAAAAAGACAACCTTTTTCTTTTTAGATCTACGTCCACCGAGATATCTACGAAGTTGAGCAAAAGCCTCGTCCCAATTATCAGGCACCTTAAGTGTATAACCAGAAGAAGTGTATGAGGTAAGTTTATCCGTAAAGTTAGCAAGCTGCGTATCCCTATCAGCATCTTTCTGGCCGATCATATGGAAAGACATGTGCTTCTCATATGTCTGTTCTATCAGGTAAGTCTTCCCTACGCGACGTCGACCGATGACGGCTATCATCGCTGACTTCTCTACCTTAAGAGCTCCTAGAAGAGTGCGTTGCTCGGCAGCACGGCCTATCATAATACTCGCTTTATCTATATCAAATATAGTACATAAAGCGGACATTAAATATCTATTACTCGCTTTATCTATATGCAAACATACACTTAGAGCGAGTATTAAACAACACCAAATACGCTCATCACTTCATAAGCAGAGCATCATTTATAGGCAAAGGGCGCTGTTCTATATTAGCTAATTTGTCCCACACTGCATTGCGTCTCCCGGCGCCATGCTTTAGTTAAGCCACTCACTCAAGTAAAGCTACCCAGCTTTCTCTTGAAGCAAAATATTGGTAGGATTGCAAAAGCTGTTACACCAGAGACGCAACTCTGCGTTGTCTTTCGCGTCCCGCGACAGACCTTCTATACACCCTACCCCTTCAATTCAACCCCCTCCTCCAAATAATCCCCCACCCTCCTTAAAAACCTTCCTCCTAGAGCACCATCTACGATCCGATGATCATATGACAATGACAAAAACATCATAGACCGTACTTCGATAGACTCTATGCCGTCACGATCTACAACGCCCGGTCTTCGTCGGATAGCTCCTAAAGAAAGTATAGCTACTTGAGGTTGATTGATGATGGGTGTACCAAGCGTGTTTCCAAAAGAACCGACATTAGTTACGGTAAATGTACCACCTGATACTTCATCAGGTTGCAAGTCGTGAGTACGTGCTCTTTGGGCAAGATCATTTACGGAAGTGGACAGGTCTTCTAGGCTTAGCTGATCGGCGTCCTTGATGACTGGGACTACGAGTTGATCATCTTCTGTAGCAGTGGCCATACCGATATTGATGGAATTCTTAAGGATGATGTTAGTACCATCTACAGAGGCATTGATCCGTGGAAAATCTGTGATGGCTCTTGCTACTGCTCGCAGGAATAATGGCGTATAGGTGAGCTTCTCACCAGTGCGCTCTTGCCAGGTTACTTTGTTATTATCTCTCCAAGCGACGAGATCTGTGACATCGATCTCCAGAAAGGAAGTTACGTGTGGTGATGTTCTTTTGGATCTCACCATATGCTCCGCGATCAACTTCCGACGGCGATCCATCGGGATGATGTCTATGTTGTCTCCATGATCATACGTAGGAGTGGGAGTCGGAGTCGGCATAGCATACGACCTATCGTAGAGTATCTCACCTTGGGATACCTGTGCAGATCTGTGCTGCAGATAACTCTCGATGTCTTGTCTAGTCACTCTTCCATCATGGCCTGTTCCGGGTATCTTATCTAGCTCTGCTACACCGAGACCTTCGATCGACGCTATAGATCGAACAAGAGGACTATAAAACCGCGTTGTCTGACTAGGCCGTAGAGATCTCTCTAACTCACCTCCGGTATATGGTGTGAGCAGTGATCTATCTGAAGTATGAGAAGGAGTTGATGGTGCCAGTTGAGGTGGTCCTTCTTTAGCTATCCTTGTCGCAGAAGCCTTCGTCGGTGGTGGTAGATCTTCCTCATCTTTAGAAAGCAGCGCGTAGTCTTCTTCGCTTACTTCTATAGAAGCAAGCACACCTCCTACTTGGATCACCTCATCCACTTGGACATGTATCTCCACGATCCGACCAGGTGCCAGTGCTGGCAACTCTGAGTCTACCTTATCAGTAGCTATCTCTAAGAGGGTTTCATCTTGCGCCACATCATCTCCTACTGTCTTCATCCATGAGATGATGGTAGCTTCTGTTACACTTTCGCCCAGCTTGGGCAGTCGCATGTGATAGATGGGCATATCGAGTAAGTACTTTGAAGTACTATAATAATTAGAATACCTGTGATGATATTATCTCACTTAGTAAAAGTGTCAAATTAGGAGTCTTATCGCCAACATGAATTCGGAATTGTTCGGTATGAAGCAAATTTTCGAGAGTTGACTTTAAAAATTGAATCGCACGTAGTGCGAAATGTCGTGGTCCGATTGGCCCAAGGAGATGATTTCTGCGAGATTGGATTGAAGAGTGGGCGAAATCATCAAACGAGGATGTCAAGAGGCATCTATTTCTTGTGAAAAGTAAGAGCTAATACAGCCAATATTAGCACGACGAGATTTTTGCGTCTCTTTGTATCAACTGACAAAGAGACAGGAAAGACTAGGCGAGATATATAGGCCATAGCTTTTAGAAGGAGTTGAGGGGCTCTACTTTTGGAGACAGGCCAAACAATATCTCAAAATTAGCTTTTGGTAAAAGGGCGGTAGTTTAACCTACCTCCTCATAATTAGAAACCACTAACTCTAGTCTGATATTCTCGCTTGGCTTAAGCGTGATAAGTGGCATATAATCTGGTTCTTTATGACTAGGAGCTGGAAGAGAGAACCTTTTAAAAAATTCTATCAAGGCTATCTTCATCTCTAACATCGCAAAGTGATATCCGATACACATCCTAGGTCCTCCACCAAATGGAAAATAGGCATAGGAGGCCATCTTCTTTTTGTTTTCTGGAGTAAATCTATCTGGATCAAACTTTGAAGGTTCTTCCCAGAAGTTGGGATTATGATGCGTGCCATATACGTACAAGCCAACGAGATCACCCTTGCTCACTGGCACCCCATCTATCACATCGTCCTCTAGGACCACACGGTCTAATATCCACGCTGGGGGATATTTGCGCATGGTTTCTTCGATGACCTGCGTGATGTAATCTGGACGCATCAGTGACTCCATCGTATGTGGACCTGGATGATCTATGAGCGCTTCTTGTAGTTTCTTTCTAATCTCAGGGTCCTCTCTAAGCGCATGTATGGACCACCCAAGAGACATCGCCGTCGTTTCATAACCAGCCACATAAAGTATCAGCGCTTCATCTAGCATCTGCGTATCAGTCATCGACTCTCCTGTGTCTTCGTAAGTAGAGTTGAGCAGCATGTCTAGGAGATCGTCATGTTGGGTATCACTCTTTCTTCTATCCTGGATCAGGTCTAATAATATCTGCCTAGTTTCTTTCGATATTTTCAGTGCCTTGGCTGATGTACCGTTGAGTTTTCTCCACCACTTTAGCATCGGCATGCGCACGTCCTTCACGATGTAAGTTTGGAGTTCATTGATCGTGCGACCGAGTTCTACGATCTGATCAGTATCGATATCGCTACTGAAGAGCGCTTTAGATACTACCCGAAGTGTTAGTTCCATCATCGCCTCGGAGATATCGATCTCTGGGTTAGCCTTTACCCTAACCTCTAGCTCATCCATAAACTCTCGTACAGCATGATCCATCGCACTAACTAATGCACTCAGCTTGGCTTTGTGAAATGCCGGTTGGATCAACCTCCTCTGACGAAGCCAGTAGTCTCCATTGGCAGTCAGCAGACCGAGACCTACATACTTACCAAGCGAGTCCGTCTGCAACTCCGACTTTTGGTATTTCTTATTTCCTTTCTGCAGTACGTGTTGTGCAAATGCCGGCTCGCGAGACATGACGATCTTTCGCCCACCGATGATCCGAGTATAATACGTCTCTCCGTAAGTGGCGATCGCCTCGTCGATGACGGGAATTGGATTTTCTACAAATTTAAATGCTCTAGTAATGGTCTCCCACCTAGGGACACTTTTGATGACTCTATCGCTCAAGGCAAATGTGGATTTGTTCTTTCTAAGATAAAACAGTTTTATCCCAGAGACGTGAACTTTCACCTACTTCACAAGAATGAAGTCAGTCTAAATTAGACAGAGCAATTACAATCGGAAAGTGTAAGAGTATTTAATCTGAATAGACCTTTGGTTAGAGACCGGAAGTATCGGTCGCTCACGAAATCTATCATTATTCAGATCGTCATTATAAACTACAAATAGATCGTGGCCTTCTTGAGGATTATACCTAAATCTGATATTACCCAAGAAAGTTTTGTTTTGGCTGTTGTACTGGATCAAAGTTGCGAGCGAAAGCTTTGTATCAAACATGATCAGTGTTCGAAATCTCGCAAGATGTAATTCTAACTCCTGATTTCTCTCACTGAATACAGCTTTGTTATACTCATAAGCCAAACTCATTTCCAATGATGCAGACAAATTAAGGGTTGGCGACAACGAAAAGCTCGTCCTTGTGCCATCGTAGAAATTTCCTGTAGAAGCTTCGAACCTAGTATTAAAGATACCAGTCATCGGAGTATTCAGCTGAATTTCGTACTCCGTAAACTTATAATCACCTACAGGGATGATCACGTCATCAGATAGTTCAAAGGGTTCGACAAGTTGCTCTATCGATGGTCTTACTCTTACTTCGAGTCCTAATCCGTTTTTAAAATACAAATCCCATCCACCTCGCCAGTTGAGAGATTCGAGTCTTCCAGTTACTATGCTCCAGTGAGCCGAACCACCAGATTGGTAACCATGATAAAATATCTTTGAATCCTGCGATTGAAACCAGTTATAAGCAATCCGATTGCCTATACGACGATAGGCATCTCTGGTTTGAAAACCAAGAGTAGGTAAGTGATTAACTCCTGCCTGCGAAAGACTTGTACCATGGCTAAAACCTCGTCTTCGTTGAGTGCTAAAGCTGATCCAATATTTGGATGAACTGGGATCTAATAATTGATTCTCTAGGCTATGATCGAGAGTCTGTGCCATCCTTATGTTAAGGTTATGCTCATCAAAGACTTCCAAGTTGGCATCAAATCCATAGTTATAATTATAACTACCATCATGGTCTGTCCTATGAGTTAGCATAAACCCTACATCGGATCGATCATTGAGTACATCTCGCTTTGCCCTAACCACGGATAAAAGCTCTCCACTAAGATCATCTTGATTAGCAGTATGCATAGATATCAGTCCTACATCCCAATCTCCAGATCTTCCGACTACTCTGGCACCACCTATGATATTTTGAATTGCTCCATCATTGATACCTATCTGGCGACTGTAAAACAGTTGATCTGTTCTTCCGAAGTTAAAGTTGAAAACACCAGATCTTTCTTGAAAAAAGAGCCTCTTCTCTGGAAAGAACAAACTGAATCTGGTAAGATTCACTTGCTGATCATCTGCTTCCACTTGTGCGAAGTCAGTATTAACACTTAGGTCGAGGGTCCAGCTTTTACTTAATCCAAGTTTGACATCTCCACCTACAGAACGCAGGAGTTTTTGTTCGCCGATATATTGGCTTTCGTCATCAGAAAGATCATTGACAGTAGTGTGTCCTGTAAGAGCATAGGGAGTTACATAAAATGGACGCTTCCTTTCCACTCCTTCAAAAATATAATCCTGAGCAAAAGATGGTCGCCAAGAACTCCAATCTCCAAAGTCGGGTGGAATCAATGGGTACATATTCAGTTCATTATTACGTGGGATAAATCTAAAAGAGATCAATCCCATCGTCACCTTTCCATCCACATCTTCAAATCCCAGACTGGTAAAGGGTATCCTCATCTCAGCATACCAACCTTCATCATCTTGCTGCACCTTGACATCCCAGAAAGCATTCCAACTTATGTTCATCGGGTTATTTCCGATAGCATCGCCAGATATAGCGGCATCCCACCTTATACCAGTGGGCGTTGTGAAAAAGCCTAGTGCATTTTCATTGTCGTTATAAGAGTCTATGATGATACCAAAGAACTGTGTGACTCCAGTAAGCGCGTCTCTGCGTTTCGTGTTGGCCATCATAGCATCTACATCATCGTCGTACATCCTACCTGACAAATAGATATACTCGCTATCGTAGGCGATCCGCGCTTCTGTCTGCTGAGTTGGCGAGCTACCAAGACTTGGCAGCTGCATTTGGTAAGGCATCATGGGTATGCCTCCCCATTCTTCTTCTTCAACCCAACCATCAAAATTAATAGGAACCGTAAGCTGTGTAGCAGACGGCAAGGCATCTGTCCCGTAGATGTCGGAACAGTTGATTAATAAGATCACAAGAAATAAAAGACCACACTTTCTCACCGAAGTAAAGTTAGTACTCTTTTAAAGCTTTCATTTAATTTGAATACTAGTACATATTTCAGAATAATATTCTGAAATGCTTATTAAATTCTCTTTGTTTTAATTGATGATTTTGCGTGGTGATTATTTTGTAATTTTGCAGCCATGATAGAGATGGCTTTAGTGGTCGAGGCTTTCTCACAAAATACTTGTCATCATTATGCCTGAAGTTCCACAAAACCCTATCCAAAGACTCCTTATAGCCAATAGAGGAGAGATAGCTATCCGTATCTGCCGCGCCGCTTCCGAACTCAACATCCGAACGATAGCGCTTTACACATATGAAGATCGATATAGTCTCCATCGATATAAAGCTGATGAGGCCTATCAGATAGGACCTAATAACGAGCCTCTCAAACCATATCTCGATATCCAAGAGATCATTAAGATCGCTGTCGCAAATGATGTGAACGCAATACATCCCGGCTACGGTTTCTTATCAGAAAATCCAGCATTTGCGCAAGCGTGTATAGACGCTGATATCATATGGGTGGGACCAAGTCCAGATGTCATGCAAGCACTTGGTGATAAGTTATCCGCCAAGCATGCCGCCATCAAAGCTAATGTCCCTATCGTCGAAGCGAGTGCAGATGCCATAGGTGATATCCCAGAACTCAAGAGCGAAGCGAAGCGCATCGGATATCCAGTGATGCTCAAAGCCGCAACTGGCGGTGGTGGCCGAGGTATGCGCGTGGTGAGAAAAGAAAGCGAGATCGAAAAAGCATTTCTCGAAGCATCAGGAGAAGCCAAGACGGCCTTTGGTAATCCTGCAGTCTTTGTAGAAAAATTCATAGGTAACCCTAAGCACCTCGAAGTACAGATACTTGGAGATCTGCATGGATCGATCGTCCATTTATTTGAAAGAGATTGCTCGGTACAGCGACGATACCAAAAGGTAGTAGAGATAGCTCCCAGCACATCACTCAAGGAGATCACTCGGAAAAATCTTCATCAGTACGCGGTAGATATTTGCGGAAGCGTAGGGTATCAAAATGCCGGAACAGTAGAGTTCCTCGTCGATGAAGAAGAGAATATCTACTTCATAGAAGTCAACACAAGGATACAAGTTGAACATACGATCACCGAGGTGATCACAGGATTTGACCTCGTGAAAAGTCAGATACTTATCGCATCGGGATTGCCACTAAGTGATCCTGAGATCGGTATTAATACACAAGCTGATATCAGCTATCGAGGCGTGGCGCTGCAGTGTAGGATCACTACCGAAGATCCGAGTAATGGCTTTAAACCAGATTATGGTCGACTGCTTGCCTATCGCAGTGCCAGTGGATTTGGGATACGACTTGATGCAGGTAACGCATATGCGGGAGCAACTATAAGCCCCTTCTTCGATAGCATGCTGGTGAAGGTAACTGCGTCTGGCAAGTCACTTGGTACTGCAGCTGATAGGATGCACAGAGCTCTGAGAGAATTTAGGATCAGGGGAGTTAAATCTAACATCCCTTTCTTGCTCAATCTGTTGAAAAATGAACACTTCCGATCAGGACAGGCGACGGTCCCATTCATCAGCCAACATCCAGAACTTTTAGCACCACCTAACTGGAGAGATAGAGGTACAAAACTTATCACCTACCTCGGCGAAGTCATCGTCAATGGTAATAAAGACATCAAAAAAGTTGATCCTGACAAGCAGCTCATCACTGCTAGAGTGCCAGATCGATCTCAAGTAATAGAAGCGCCAAGCGGCACCAAACAAAAGCTAACTGAGCTTGGCCCTGAAGGATTTGCGCGTTGGGTCAAAGACGATACTGCGATCCACTATACAGATACAACGATGAGGGATGCTCATCAGTCATTACTGGCCACTCGGATGCGTACGCATGACCTTACGAGTGTAGCGGATAGCTTTGCTAAGGCACATGGCGCAGATCTCTTTTCGATGGAAGTCTGGGGAGGTGCGACTTTCGACGTGTCGATGAGATTTCTCAATGAAAGTCCATGGCAGCGACTAGAGAAGCTTCGTAAGCTCATCCCCAATACGCTGCTACAGATGCTCTTAAGAGGATCTAATGCCGTTGGTTATAAAGCATATCCGGATAATCTGATCGAAGCCTTTATTGTAAAGTCCGCAGAGACGGGCATCGATGTCTTTAGGATATTTGATTCGCTTAACTGGTTGGAAGCGATGAAGACTAGTATCCGAACAGTGAGAGAGCAGACACAGTCGATAGCAGAAGTTTGTATCTGTTATACAGGAGATGTGCTGGCCAAAGGAGATAACAAGTATGACCTCCAATACTACTTGGATATGGCACGTGCTGTCGAGGATGAAGGAGCACATATCCTTGCTATCAAAGATATGGCAGGACTGCTCAAGCCGATGTCCGCTTATCACCTGATCTCTAATCTGAAAGAGGCGATAGACATACCGATCCACCTGCATACACATGATACCTCTTCGATACAGTCTACTACTTACATGAAGGCTATCGAAGCGGGCGTGGACATCATAGATGTGGCGATCAGCTCGATGTCAGGTCTGACATCTCAGCCTAACTTTAACTCTATAGTTGCCATGCTTGAAGGTCATGAACGCGAAAGAGAGATCGACTTGAGGAGTCTTAATGAGTACTCTAACTACTGGGAGACAGTACGTCAGTATTACTATGGATTTGAGACAGAGCTGAAGGCTGGCACCGCAGAAGTATATGATCATGAGATCCCTGGAGGTCAATATTCTAACCTTCGCCCACAAGCGCGTGGCCTTGGACTAGAAGAGAAGTTCGAGACCATCAAACAAAACTATAAAGCCGTCAATGACATGCTTGGCGGCATCGTCAAGGTTACTCCATCGAGTAAGGTGGTCGGCGACATGGCCATGTTCATGACAGCTAATGACATAACTATAGAAGATATAAAAAGCAAAGGGCAGACACTCGCCTTCCCGGATAGTATGATCTCACTGATGAAGGGAGAGCTCGGTCAGCGAGATGAAGGATGGCCAGAGGACTTCCAAAGCATGGTGCTTAAAAATGACAAAGCCTTCACCGACAAACCTAATGCTCACCTCGATCCAGTGGACTTTGATAAGGACTACGAAGCTTTCAAGTTAGCCTATCCGGACCGTCCGAGTATGGAGGACTTTATCAGCTATGAGCTGTATCCGAAAGTATTTGATGGCTTTTATCAGCACCAGCAGAAGTATGGAGACACGAGTAAGCTTCCATCGCCCGCTTTCTTCTACGGCTTAGGCTTCAATGAAGAGATACAGGTACAGATCAGCAAGGGTAAAACTATCCTTATCCAATATCTCAATACCAACGCTCCAAGGAAGTCTGGCAACAGAATGGTCTTCTTTAGGATCAATGGAACAGTGAGATCAGTACTCATCAAGGATCAGTCCTTAGAAGATACCCAGCCAAAGAATATCAAAGCTACTGGAGCTGGGCAGATCGGGGCACCGCTCCAAGGGAGTCTTTCGAAGATCATCGTTGCTGAAGGAGATGAAGTAAAGAAAGATGCGCCCCTCTTTATCATCGAAGCGATGAAGATGGAGTCTACCATTACGGCTCCGGCGGATGGTACTGTGAAGAGGATCTATCTAAAAGAAAAGACGCTTGTAGAGCAAGATGATCTGGTGGTAGAGATAGGATGATGATGCATTTTGTTCCGCCAAATGTGGATTTTTTATAGAGATTTGGCGAAACAAAAATTATATCAAAATAAGTCTTTAGCCTCGACTGACTGCTGTATTAGATCGCTATGTTTGTTTTCCACTAGCCCAAAAGACGTGATCATCGTAGGAAAGATGACTTTCTTTTTAGGGGTTGCCTGATCAAACACGGCCACCTTTGTCCTCAGTTTTTTTGCATAATCTTTAGTGATCACAAAAGGGTTAATCGAGTACTATTCCAATAAAAAATTAAGCTTACACTTGCATACTACGAACTGATTCGTATATATTTGTCTACGAACAACTTCGTATAACATGGCTAAAGTGAAACCTACTGACGCAGAGCTACAGATCCTAGAAGTCCTCTGGACTCAAGGTGATCAAACAGTACGTCAGGTAAATGATACTATCAACGAAGAGATCATCGAAGGTGGAAAGCCGACCGGCTATACCACCACTCTAAAGCTCATGCAGATCATGACTGAGAAAAAACTAGTCAAAAGAGATGCATCTCAGCGTACACATGTCTACAAGGCCGCCGTCAGCAAAGACAAGGCAAGAAACGAGCTACTAGATGCCTTTGTACAAAGCACTTTTGGTGGATCCGCTATGTCACTAGTGATGCAAGCTCTTGGTAATCAAAAAACCAGCAAGGCAGAACTCAAGGCGATCAAGAAACTCATTTCTGAACTAGAGAAAAAGTAAGATCATGACTACCCTATTCACATCTGAGACCCTTTCTCTCTTGACCGAAGCCATCTGCTATATGCTACTGCATAGTTTATGGCAGATACCGATCATAGCTTTGATAATAAAGCTGCTGACCAAGGCCAAAGTATCCAGAAGTACCAAAGCCTCTTACGCAGCTAACCTATCTGCTCTTACACTCAGCCTGATCGCTGCAGCGTTTACGCTATCATACTATCTCATGCGCGGATTCTCCCTCACTGAAGAGAAGACTGTTCTAGATAAGCTCAGTGCCTTTGTAGAACAAGGAAGCACCGTGACGTTTATAGATTCTATAGCTTTCGCAAATACTCAGTCCAACTGGATCGCAGAATACGGGCCTTACATCACCCTACTCTACTTGATCGGAGTAATCGTTCTTTCCAGCAGGGTCATCATGGGTTATGTAGGTATCCAATACTTGAAAAGAAACATAAGGAAGGCCATACCGGCTTCGATAGTATCCACATTTAATGATATCAAGGATACGCTCAAGCTTCCTGCAAAAACCACACTCGCACTCTCTGATCAGATCAGTGTACCGATGGTGATCGGCCATATCAAGCCCATCATCTTGCTACCCATCGCATCGATCAATCATCTATCAACTGAAGAGGTGGAAGCAATATTAATCCATGAAGCAACCCACATCCTCCAGAATGATTACCTCAGAAATATAATCGTCATGCTCACAGAGTCTCTTTTCTTTTATCATCCCGTGGTATGGATATTATCAAAAGAGATCAAGGAAGAAAGAGAACATATCTGTGATGATATGGTGATCAGCTTGTATCCAGATCGGATGCGATATGCGAAGACACTAGTCAAATTACAAGAGTACTGGCAAGGACAAAATCCAACGCTATCACTCGCTTTATTCAATAAAAAATTTCAACTCATGAATCGCGTACAGAGAATCCTCAATCTACACACTACTACTACAAACGTGAGGTCTCGTATCAGCATGGTCGCCATCTTGCTGGTCGGAACGATTCTACTTACATCTGCGTCATTGCATCGTGCGAAATCAACTACAGATACAAGCGATGATCCACACCAAAATTTGGCTTCGATTATTACAACGGATGAAACAACTATAGATAACTATACTCATGCTCCGACAACACATCCATCTCTTATAGATGATTATGTCAAGGCTCAAGAAGAAACTTTACGACTTCCTAATCTAGACATCAATGAGATCGGCGAAAACCTCAAATCCCATCTCGATAGACTCGTTGATGAGGTCCCAGTATTTCAGATAACTAGTCGACTACCTATCCTAGATGTTAAAGGCTTTGCTCTTGACACGCTACCTAGAGAAGAACTTGAGCGACTCAAATCCGAATTAAAAGAAAAGAAAGCCCGACTGAAGGAAAAGAACGAAGCCTTCAAACAGGAGATGAAGTCTGAAAAAGAGAGAATTAAAGAAATCAGAAAACAGTTAAGAGAAGAAGGACATGATGATGATGAAGAGTTTGCAAAGTATCTCTCTGATTTAGCTGGATGGGGTCAACGCATCGGCTTGCAAATCTCCGAATCTTTCGATGAAGAGTGGGAAGAAGATATGGAAGCTTGGGGAGAAGAAATGGAAGCCTGGGGAGAAGAGTTTGAAGAAAACTTCGCGTCATACATGACCGAACATGAAGGAGAATGGGAAGAATGGGGAGAAAAACTGGAAGCTGTGATGGAAGAAGCCTTTGACGAAGACTGGATAGAAGGGATATCAATCACACCACCTACTCCTCCTAATATGCCGGCACCTCCAGCTCCGCCTGCACCACCGACCCCGCCAAATCCTCCATCATTTACAGCACCTCCGGCACCACCTGCGCCGCCAAGTGTTGACCTTGATCAAGAGGAATTTCTCGGTGCTCTTGAAGCAGATGGTCTGTTATCCAAGAAGAAAAACAAAATCATTTTCAAAGACTATCAGATGACAGTCAATGGAAAAAAACAATCTCAGCGGATTCATGACAAATACATGCACATGTTATCAGATACTTATGACAAGGCCTTTGAAGAAGGTAGTGAAACTAACATAGTCTTAAAAACACAATTAGAAGATGGTACTCATGTGATAAGGTCACTCAGTGTATCCACCAGCCATAAGAAGTAGTAAGTATGTAGATTAATTAGAAAGCCCAGATGATTACTCATCTGGGCTTTTCTTATGTCTGCTGCTTAATTGTTTATTCTATCTTTCTCTCATGACAGTCCTCGATAACATCGTTAAACTCCTTGATGAACAACAGATCAACTACAAGCTCACTCATCATGAGGCAACATTAACATCAGAAGACTCCGCTAGAGTAAGAGGTGAAGACCTAGCGACAGGTGCCAAAGCCATCGTCTATAAGGTGCAGGATGAGTTCTGTTTATTTGTCTTGGCGGCTGATCGAAGACTAGATCCAAAGAAGATTAAGGTCCTCTTTAAAGAGATGGGTAAAAGAGCAAAGAAAGGCAGATTTGCTACGAGAGAAGAGCTATTAGAACAGACAGGCTTAGTACCAGGTTCCGTCCCTCCTTACGGCAATCCTATCCTACCTTATGATCTCTATATCGATAAATCACTTCTCGAAAATGACTCTATCTCCTATAACGCCGGTTCACTCACCGACTCCATCAAGATGTCACTTACCGACTATCAGAACGCAAGTAAAGGCATGCTTGTTAAGGTCACGTAGGTCAACTATCTGCATCTAGAAAAAACCTCTCTTTCTGAAGAGCTCGTCCTCCTATTCTTTTATAAAATTGGATTGCTCGCACATTAAAATCTGGTGTTTGCCATTGGATGAGATGACAACCTAGGTCTCTAGACAGCTCTTTGATGCGATCCATAAAAACTGCACCTATACCTTGGCTTCGAGCTTCTTCTCTCATGTACAAGCAGTCCATGTAGATATAGTGATTAGCGTCCCAGGTAGAACATTGTTTGGTTAAGGAAGCATAGCCGATGAGTCTTGTCCCCTGCTGTACGACAAGCACATGGAGGCTCGGATGATCCGAAAAGATCAGTCGAGCTAATTTCTCTTTCTTCCCTGTCGGATCATAGTCCGCTTTTTCATAGGCAGCGTGGAGAGCACATAGCTCTACTACTTCGTCGAGGTCATCCTTTGATACAGGTCTTATCTGATAGCTGGTCATCTTTTCTGTATTAACGAAAACAAAGTAGTGATAGCAAGATCAAAATTCACCTCAGTTGAATCTTAAATAGGTAGAATCTGGCATCAATCTGTAGATTACAAGTGACCTTTTTCAAAATCCTATAACTTAATTCCATGAAACGTATTATGATCATAGGTTGTGGTGGAGCAGGAAAATCAACATTGTCATACAGATTACATGAGATTCTTGACCTACCTATCTACCATCTAGATCAGATATACTGGAAGCCCGGATGGATTGAATCTGAAAGATCAGATTGGATAGCAGCCGCTGATGAAGTAGCAGCCTATCCAGAATGGATCATAGATGGTAACTACGGAAGCACCATGGATACTCGGATATCAAGAGCAGATACGATCATCTATCTGGATATATCCACTCTAAAGTGTCTTTATCGGGTCACGAAAAGGATATGGCAATATAAAGGCAAGTCGAGACCGGATATGACTGACGGATGCCCTGAGCGATTTGATCTCGAATTTTATCACTACATCCTCACCTATAATATGACACGTAGGAAAGGCATCATGAGTAAAATCAGTGCCGTGAAGAACCAAAAGCGCGTTTATATCCTTAAGAACAATCTTGAAGTTGAGAACTTTCTTGACAGCCTGAAAAATTCTTTAATTGCCAAGCCGGAAACAGCTTTTTAGACTTTTTCTTACTTATCCTTACTTTACCACTGATGTTAGCACAGCTTTCGACCTTTATAGCATTCACCGCGGCAGTAGCCTTATATGCCACCTGGCAACTTCGTCGTGATAATCTCAACACTTCAGAAGGATACTTCTTAGGAGGTCGAAGCTTAACAGGCATAGTCATAGCGGGATCTATGCTACTCACTAACATCTCGACAGAGCATCTCATAGGCATGAATGGATCTGCCTACAGATACGGAGCCATCATCATCACTTGGGAAGCAACTTCTGCTATAGTCCTGGTACTTGGCGCACTCTACTTTGTGCCGCGCTATCTTAAGATGGGACTTACCACGATCCCAGAGTTTTTAGAAAAGCGATTCGATGGACTGACGAGGACCATAGTAGCATTGCTGTTGATCATATCCTTCGTTGCTACTCTACTACCGATCGTGCTCTACTCCGGAGCTCTTAACATCGAAAGTTTATTTGATATCTCTGAGACCTTTGCCTTATCTAAAGAGCAAGGTATCTGGGTGACAGTCATAGCTGTTGGAACACTTGGAGCGATATACGCCATCTACGGCGGACTCAAGATGGTAGCCTATACGGATACAATCAACGGATTTGGTTTACTCGTTGCAGGTATCGCCATACCATTGATAGCTCTTTATGGCATCGGTGATGGTCATATCCTTGAAGGTCTTAACAAGGTCTATAACCACGCTCCAGAAAAATGGAATGTCATCAGTGACGAACCTTCCGTCGGCCCCGGCTCTCGTGATGCCATATTACCATTCAGCGTGCTCTTTACTGGGATGATCATCAATCAGATCTACTTCTGGACGATGCATCAATCAATTGTCCAACGAGTACTAGGAGCGATCAATCTCAAAGAAGCACAGAAAGGATTACTTCTTACGGGACTCTTCAAACTCATCATGCCTTTTATAATTATTGTGCCCGGTATCATCGGTTACTACTACTTTGGAGACAGCCTCATCGAAGGTAATCGCCAAGACTTGGTATATCCTCTACTTGTAAAAAAGGTCTTACCTCTTTGGATGACAGGATTCTTTGCAGCTGTGATCGTAGGTGCTGTATTAAGTACTTTTAATAGTGCCTTGAATAGTGCAGCAACTATCTACAGTCTTGGTATCCATAAGAGATATCTCAATCAAAAACTATCAGATACAGGTGTCGTAAGAATCGGTAGAAGAGTGTCATTGCTGCTCGCCATCCTAGCTATCTTCGGAGCACCTTTTGTCGCAAGAGCACCAGAAGGACTGTACCAGCTTCTCCAGCAACTCAATGGTATCTTCTTTATCCCTATTGCAACTGTGATTATCGCCGCCTTCTTCTTCCCTAAAGTCTCTGCGATCGGTGCCAAATGTGGACTAATATTTGGCCTCCTCTTTTACATCATCGTCAACCTTATCATCAAAGCGGACATACACTTTGTACACATCTGGGGGATCGAGTTTGTTCTTAATGTGATCCTGATGCACATCGTGTCCAACTTCTATCCTAGGAAGAACATGTATCAGATCACTGACGTAAATGCAGTCGAACTCCAACCATGGAAATACACCAACATCTGTGGAGCAGCATTGATCATCACCACCTTGATTATCTATATCGCTTTTGGAAGCAACTAGGTCTTGAAGAACTTTCGCCGAGAAATTATCTCTTTTCCAGTTTCTCCTACCTCGTTACATTTACGTAAGTGGAAAGGCTCTCTTAATCTAAAGTGCTATATACAAACTGGCGCATCTTCTGACTAAAATATCGCTGACTTGGCCAATACTGACTCATAAATACAGCGACCATATCTTCCTTAGGATCTACCAAGAAAGCCGTATTAAAAGCACCACCCCAGAAGAAGGCTCCTTCGCTACCGGGCATCGCGCTATCCGAAAGATCAGTGCGTATACCAAAGCCAAGACCAAAGCCATAGCCCGGACTATATGGGAGACCTTCGATGTGATTTTGAGTCATCAGCTCTAGTGTCTTCTTGCCTACATAGCGATGTCCATCATAGGATCCGCCATTGAGCAACATGCGGCTGAACTTGAGATAATCTTCCGCTGTAGAATATAATCCGTGTGTTCCTCCGTAGATCGTATTGCCTTGAGGGCCACCCCATGCCGGTGTCGAAGAAAGCGTCCCATCTTCATTCATCTGGTGGAGACCCGCTACTCTATCTACAGCATCGTCAGCTACATTATAACCTGTATCATCCATACCTAGTGGATCGAATATGCGCTCTTGTAAAAACTCAGCACAAGTCTGTCCAGATATCTTTTCTATCAACAGGGCAAGGACATCAGGAGAGGCACTATAGTTCCATTGTTTCCCAGGCTGTCCCATAAGAGGATATGATAGTAGAGCATTCACTCTATCTTCTATAGTCACATGAGGCCCCTCATAGAGTAGCTTCCATAATTTCTTGTCATACTCGTTTTGACCTAGACCATGAGAGAAGCCAGCAGTATGCGATAGTAGGTGCCACATCTTAATAGGCCCGTCAAGAGGATCGAAAGATATCATCGGCTCTGTACCTTCTTCGGCTTCTTTCACTTTGATGACTTTGAGATCTGCCATCGCTGGGATGTAATTAGAAACAGGTTCGTCTAAGAAAAAATGTCCTTCTTCGAAGAGCATCATGAATGCTATCGATATGATGGGTTTCGTCATCGACTGTATATAGAAAATCTGATCATTGCTCATCGGCTTCTGCGTATCCATCTCGCTATATCCAAGAGACTTGAAGTGACCGACCTCACCATTGCGATAGATGAGACTGACTGCACCTGGAAGTTTTTTAGCATCGATCTGCTTTTGGAGAAAAGCGTCATACCTCGCTATCGCTTCGTGCGAAAGCTCAGCCTTGTCGGTCATGATTTTTTGACCAGTAGCTGTGGTAGCTAAAAAGAAGAGGATAACAAAAAAGAAGTGGACTAGAGTTTTCATACGATTATGTCTTTCATCAAATGTAACGAACTCAACGTGGCTCTCCTAGTATCAATATTGTCACATAAAAAAAGCCCCGAGCTCTAAAAGAACGCGGGGCCTATAACCAAAAATCAAGAATCATCAGTGTAATACGATCATCCGCTTAGTCTGCTTTGATGAAGCATGTATCACTGTGTAGTAATAGATGCCGCTCTGACCAAGCTCATCAGATGAGAGTGTGATCGTATTGGTTCCTTTGTTATAGAGATTGGTTGATCTATAAACTTGCTTTCCATTGAGATTAGTAACTAGGAACTCCACTTCTCCCGATTGTGGGATAGAGAATGAGATCTTAGTTTCATCTGTAAATGGATTAGGTGTGTTCTGTAATAATTGAAGACTTGTTTCAAATCGTTGGTTGACTTCCTCTAGCACGATATCATTACTCACGAGATCAGAACTAATGATCTCAGATGTCATAGTCGAACTATGACTTAGTGAGATAGACTGGTTCTGGCCTGTTGTATTTCTCACGTCTAAGTAGAAGAGTCCTTGTGCTCCAGAAAGTATATCAGTTGCTGAGGACCAACTCAATCTGAGTGCGCCATCCTTGATGATATAATTCTCTGATGTCATGATCTGCTGCTCTGATCCTACAGATGCTATATCAAGTCCTGCTACGTCTAGTGATAACTGAAGACCAACTATCTCGTCCATAGATGGGGCTGAGAAAGTATATCTCGTGATATCACCGATAGCTTCTGATGAAACCTCGACAAGCTTGATAGATCTTGGACCCGCTATATTAGCTAGTGCTGCAAAGGCATTACCACTCACATCACCGACTTTCATACCGATGAAGTCATGATCGTTACCCATAGGAGCTGAAGATCCCACCATGATATGGTCGTCATATAACCACTGACTTTGCTGTGCGAAGTCATAATCACTATCGGCAAACTTCCAGTCTTGATCAGGAAGGTCAGCAGTGATACCTAGTATCAATCTTCTTAGTTCAACAAGATCAACTGCAGAGATGCTATTACTGTTATTAATATCAGCTGCAAGCAACTTATATGGTGAGTCAAGGCTCTGTAGTCCTATAATGTGGCGTTGGATCAACACTAAGTCTAGTGTAGAAACACCAGCAAGTGGGTATCCATCAAGTACTGGTGCTACTCTATAATCACCGGCGATACTTAGCGCTGGGAAACTATAGTTACCATCAGTATCTGTAACCGCTTGGTATGTCTGACCAGTATTCTGATCTAGAGCTCTGACATCTACTCCAGCAACTCCTACTAATTCTTCATCAGTAACTCGACCAGCTAAGGCCGCAGCTACAGAAGCGTCATCGGTACAAGCATTGCTAGCACCGTCTCTCAGTGTTACAATGACGTTACAAGAAGCAGCGTTACCATCTGCATCTACTACATAGAGATCTATTGTAGTCTCATTAAGTACACCATTAGGTATATCACTACATGTATATGTCATCGTTGTCTGACTACCATCAGCTGTGAAGGAGAAGATAAGTCCATCTTCTGAATCGGTGCAGCCATTAGTACTTTTTACATTAAGCGCTGAAGCTTCTAAAGTAGCGGTTCCGTCGGCTCCGATAGTAACTCCTACAAGACCTACACAGATCGGCGAAGGTGCTTTGTCTGAGTTAATAACTAGGTCATAAGAGCAGTTAGCAACATTACCACATGCATCTGTTACTGTCCAAGTTACGCGGTGAGTACCCACAGGATATACTGCGGCTACCGATGATCCAGTTGACATCTCATCTTCAGATCCATCGCTATTAAGATCAACTACAAGTCTGTAGATTAGATCTTCTGCAGGCGAACAATCATCCGTTGCTGATATCGAAAGAGTTACAAGCTCATCACAAGATTCATCTACATCTTGGATCACTACGGCTGCCCCAGGACAATCCGAGATCATCGGAGCGTTGTTATCTGCTATATTAATCGTCTGTACAAAGTTGTCGATGATAGCTGACTGTACATCACCACCGTCAAATAGACACCAGTCTATGATCGTCCATGTTCTTAAGATGGTAAAGCAGTTATCACCTGATCCTGTAGAAGTTGCATCCTCGTAAGAAATATTGATTCTTTCACAATCAACATTATTTACTGTCGGTCTGCTGCCAGGTAAATCATCCGGGCTTGTACCAGCAGTACAAGAAGTAAGGTTGATCGTCAGGTTAGGTTGGTTTACAGTTGCAGGGACTAGGTTTGTTATTTCTATTGGCACTATACAAGTAGCCATCTGACCGTTAAGGTCTCTAGCGGTCCAAGTAACATTGAAGTTAGCTCCACCACATTCATCTTCAGTGAATGAAGGGATATCTACTGTCAATGACTCCTCACCACATACATACTCTACAGTTGGTGGATTAGCCATGATAGCAGCTGCTATCGTCATACTATCAGTACCACACTCAAATGCGTTGATAGTAGGACAAGTGATAGATATAGGACGTTTGTCTTGTACAAAGACATCCACGATACAGTCACTGAATCCTCCAGAAGCATCATATACTCTAAAGACTACCTTGACAGGACCGTTAGCTATATCATCACAGCAGAAGTTAATGCTGTTACCAAACATGGCATCATCCTCAAAACCTGGGCAAGTAGAGTTAAATCTTCTTACTTGCTGATTAACGATACCACAGTTATCAAAACTGTTATCATCAAAAGTTTGAGCGAAGACTTCAGTTGTTCCGTGTGTATTTAATACCACTGTTGTAAATCCTTCGCATACCGCATTAGGTGGCGAAGTATCAGGCAGTGTAAATATGGCACTGGTGTCTCTTGATATATTACCGCACTGATCATCAGCTACGAAGATCACTCTGAAAGGCATACCCACAGGTACATCTACAAGGTCAAATATCATTGTGGCTGTAGTAGGATCAAATGGATCCGAGAGCATATCATTTACAACACCAGGGAATAGTGGGCCGAATAAGTTACCTGCTGCAGTTGATTGCTGGTAAAATGCCGTAACAATCGTCTGTGCTAGGTTACAATCAGTGATCTGAGGATTATTTATCCCTATCACACTGGCTGTACAGTTGAACTTATCTGTTTCCACTAAAGTAAGTGGTATATCGAAGTTGTCAAAGATGATCTTAGGAGCAGTCGTGTCCTCTATGGCGATCACCTGTGTAACTACAGTATCTCTATTAGTACATATGTCATTGACCGTAAATGTCCTCAGGATCTTTCTTGCGACTCCACAAGTGATGATCTCATCATCACGCACGTTGAGCTCGAAGTTTTCACATGATCCAAAGTCAGGCAGTCCAAGCGCGGTAGTTGAGATATCCGCCTCATCAAGACAATCTATGAGTGTATCCTGTGGGAAGATGATCTCATTGAGCTCCGCTCTTAGCAAATAGATCGTCTGTGTTTTAGATCCCGTATTACCAGCTCTATCCACTGTCGTAAATACTCTTTCTATGATCTTGACGGTATCACTACAAGGGAACTCAGTAACATTGAAGTCTGTGATGGCGAATGTATCTGGCACTCCACAGTTGTCATCGATACTTATCCTTGTTATGAGTGCTGTCGGGTCTAGCTCAAATGGCATCACCACACAACTCAAAGTTGTATCACAAGGAAGTACGGTTATCGTCGGAGGTATTTTGTCTTCGACAATGATACTACCCCAGCAGAAGAGATTGCTATCGCCACATCGAATTCTTACTTCGAGTCGCTGACCTGTATGCTCTTCAGTAAGTAGCGATCCTGGTATAAGATTTCCATCTTCGTCACGTACCTCCACAGTATAAAGGGATGTATCAATATTATTACCTTTTAGAACTAAGTCTGGTGTGATCAGCGCAGTACATGTGCTGTCTAGTGATACTCTCACAAGGTTGTTACAGACTAGTGCTTGGTTACCGCACTGAGCCTCAGCCTCATGTATTGTTACTGTGAGCATCATCACCATGACTGCCATCATTAGCTTACGAAGCTTACTTGACATATTCATGTTATTTGAGATTATCATTGATTCTCGATTTTTAAAGTTTGGTGTTGGCACCGCCTCAGTTATAGCTGTATTCGGGTTCATCGTTTTACTGCTTTTGATTAGGTGATCCAATTACTTAATGGTGATCATTTTCTGTCTCACCACGTTGTGTCCGTCTGACATCTCATAGATGTATATACCAGCTCCTGGGAGTTCATCAGCTTGCACTGATAGTGTATGCCATCCTTTAGTGTATGCCTTGATCGTATGTATCAGCTGTCTTCCTGACAGGTCTACTATCGTAAACTCTACGTCGCCAGATTGCGGCTGATAGAATCTTATCTGTGTCTCACCATTGAATGGGTTAGGAGCGTTCTGCTCTACCACAAATGCTTCGACTGCAGCTTGTTCTGCAAATGTCAGATAGACATCGCTTGTCTCTATCGAGCCAGCTGTCTCTGTATATATCTCATTGTCTACTATTGTACCTGTTAGCTCTATTACATCTTTGAGATCTGCGTTAGCATCATCAAGTTGTAGAGTTACATATAGCATAGCGTCCTCTGTAAGCGTCTGAGCTGTAAGCTCGTTCCAACTGATACGCAGTTCACCATTTACGACAGTGTACTGATCATCAGATATCTCTATCTGATCAGATGACACGCTTAGTACTTCTGTACCTTCCGTGATACCCATAGCTATCTGGAGTCCCGCTACACTAGCTTGTGCATCAGGAGTTAATCCGATCACTAACTGATCACTAGACCTGCTTACTTCTGCTACTTCTACTGCAGATATAGATCTTGTTATACCTAGTAGTGAGCTCTGTAGCTGTACGTTGCCATTGACATCACCGAGTTTGACTCCTATGAAGTCCATGTCAGTGTTGCTCTGTAGCATATTAGCTATAACTAGCTGATCAGTCCATGGGAATGGGAAGGCATCATCAGCAAACTGCTCTGCAGCATCCACGAATGCCCAAGGCTGTCCAGCTGGGAAGTCTATAGCTTGACCTAGTATCAATCTTCTCATGTGTACAAGGTCAACCGCAGATACATTACCCGACTTATCTACATCGGCAGCGATCACCTTATAAGGACTATCTAAATCAGATAGACCTAAGATGTGTCTCTGTATCAAGATCAAGTCAAGTGTTGAGACACCATTGAGGTAGTCATCTTCTCTTGACGCTGTGATCTCATATGTTTCCTGCATAGGGACATTATTAAAGGCATATCTACCTTCGAGAGGTGTCGAAGTGATAGCTGACGCTCCAGAGTTCTGAGCAGTAAGCGTTACCTCTACATCATCGATAGTAAAGTCTCTCTCAGTGAAGACCTGACCTGTTATCTGACCTACACTATTATCAGGTGTATCAGGACATACATTATTGATGTCTTCCACGATTATATTGACGTGTGTCTCAAAGACATTACCAGCCTCATCGATCAAGAATACATCTGGATGTACTGATCTGATGCTTTGACCTAGCAATGAAGAGCAATCAAAGAATAAGCTCGTCGGTCCATCTACAGTGTTAAATCGCACTGTGATATTTCCAACATCACTGCAGTTATCTGAAGCTCTTAATACAACCTCATCGCCGTTGACAGTAATACCGTCAGCCGTAAGTACTCTTGTGATATCCACTAGGGTGCCTGTAGGCGGAGTGAGATCTGCTACATTGAGTTCTTTAATGCAGCTTGTACTGTTACCACATAGATCAGTAGCTGTCCATGTCAGTGTATACTGTCCGATAGGAAGGTTAGTCGTTACTGTCGGTCTATTACCTTCGATAACTGATGTACCATTACTATCATCTATTCTGTAAGTCCAGAGTAGATCTTGTGTATCATGACAGTCTTCTGCTGTCGCACTTGTAGTGACATTGGCACTACAAGAGTTAGCATTGTCTGTATGGAAAGTCTGAGTCTGACATCCAGTAATGATCACCGGATCCATCGTATCTGTTAATCTTAGTATCTGTACATGCGTACCTACTACACCCGACGGGTTGGCAGGACTACGTAGACACCAATCAAATAGCGTCCATGTTCTTATCACCTTAGCACATAGTCCCTCTGTATCTCTGAAGATCAGATCTTCGCTATCTAAGCCAAGCTGGCTACAAGGGAATGCTGACAGATCTATATTAGGTCTGAACTCAGCAGGTAGTGCATCTGGAGACGTATTAGGTCCAGCACATCCTTCTCCTGTAAAGTCAGCAGGCCATATGCTCGCGATATTCGCAGGATCAAATGTCTCTGATGGCAGACCAATCGTTACAATCTGTCTGTGCGAAAGTTGATTACCTAGATCATCTGTGATAACCCAATCACGTGTGATCGTACCTGTACCACAAGAAGTAGTATCTACAGAAGCCGTAAAGATATCCGGTGCCTGAGGTATACCACATGTCGCACTTAAGAAGGTAACAGTAGTCCCATCATCTTCTAAGAATGGTTCAACATCTTCTTGACAAGAGATAGTGATGTCTCCAGTTCTTACAACTAGACTGATAGCACTGTTATCCTGTACGTTAACAGAGACCATACATTGGTTCACGTTACCGTTAACATCTGTCACTTGTAGCTGTACAAGTACTGGCTCTCCGAGCATCGCATCTGCACAACAGAATGTGACAAACTCACCAAATT
>CAZXIE010000039.1:0-26197 GCA_964640065.1 uncultured Saprospiraceae bacterium | reverse complement strand
CGAACTCCCGACCCCCTGGGTGTAAACCAGGTGCTCTGAACCAACTGAGCTAATCGCCCGATTAAAAAACTCGTTTCGTTGACCCTCACGCTGTAAGCGTGATGCTCTGAACCAACTGAGCTAATCGCCCTTTTAAAAGATTCGCTTTTTTGATTCTGACACCGTCATCGCGGCACTCTGAATCAACTACCCTAATCCTCTTAATGGGGCGCAAATATATACTCATCACCATACAGCAACAAGTATTAGTGGTATATTTTCTAGACTTCTAGCTAATAAGTCTTATTTTGTTAGACATCTAAATCTTCTACTTATGAAAGATTATCGTTTTTTTCTCTATATCATCTTTGCTTTTGTGTTCGCCAGCACAGGATGCAGTACATCACAATCTCACATAGGATCATCTAAATCAAGTGATGATGCTCTTCAAAATCTGGACCTAACTAATAGGCTTAAGACATATGCTGGGATAAGGGTCTATGGTAATGGGGCGTCCGCTAGAATTGTATCTCGAGGAGTTAATTCTTTTACCGATAATGAACCACTCTATATTCTCGATGGCAATCAGGTGGCGAGCTACGCTGATCTGTACAGTATGGTAAACACTAGAGAAATTAAACGGGTCGAAGTCCTTGTAAAACCCGAGGAAATTGGGATCTATGGGTTTAGAGGATCGAATGGCGTCGTTAAAGTAACAATGGCATTAGAGCCACAAGGAATCTAAGGGTCTTTTCAATTTGTTTCCTTAGATCAATTCATAGAGATAAGGCTCTAAAGAACTTGACAGAGAGCCATACACATTTTTAGATGTATCATATTTGTCAAAGCTTACGCTTCATGAGCAATAAGTACGTTGGATATTCGAGTTTCCGTTCCATGAGGCTAAAAGGTTAAAATCTTGCATAGCCTTTCTATACATTTTAGGTAGCCGCTCCATAATCATACAACAGACATCTATCTGACACCTCAACTTTCGCAATCAGTCAGACACAGCCGAGACTCTGCTATTATCCTATATTCGAGCACGTTTACATTGTTTGACACTTCCTAAAGCCAAAATGCTCGTAACCTAATTGTGAAGCCATAGACCTAAAACTTGTTTAGCTCAAAATCCTTCTTTCTTGGAGTAATGACTTTGATAGTCCTTAGCCCTATCACAGGTCAGCCATCGATCATCGACGATCCAGATGTCATAGAGGCTAAACTCGTAAAGGTATCTAAGGCTATAAGAGAGATTACTTCAGCTGACCAGATCAAACCGTCCTATCCCAAAGTGAGGTCGCTAAAAAATGGCTACCATCCCAAAGGAGACTGGCAGTTACACGATAAAACAAACCCCGACGCTCTTCCAAAAGGGATGGACCCTGCGCTACAAAAGGAATACAGTAAAAGAAGACCACTAAAATCTCTCAATGTCTCTTTTGAAGGGCAAGGATTTACTAATGTAAATCCTGCTGATCCAAGTGTTGCGGTTGGTCCAAATCATATAGTTCAGATGATCAATGCCCAAGATGGAGCCATCATCGAGATCTATAATAAAGCTGGCAACGTGTTAAGTGCATCTTCCTTTATGGATGCCATATCAGGTATATCTGGAGCTGGTGATCCTATTGCCATCTATGATCACATGGCGGATAGATGGGTGCTCACTGAATTTGGTAGCATTGGAAATCGATTAATTCTTCTTGTCTCGACAACTCCAGATCCCCTTGGGACATACTATGTATATGAATTTCTTACGCCCAATTTCCCGGATTACCCTAAGTATGGGATTTGGCCTAGCATGTATTCGGTTACTACCAATGAATCCGATGTGCAAGCGGTATATGCCATAGATAGAGTAAAGCTTCTTGCTGGAGATAATACTGCTACGATACAACGATTTGCGGACCTCAAAGAGTTTCAAACCGTTGGATTCCAGGCAGCGACACCCGTCAGCTTAAGTGGACCAAATCAACCAGCAGTAAATGAGCCAGCCATCATCATGCGCATGGCTGATGACGGTTGGACAGGTGTAGATGATGATCGATTAGAACTGTGGGCATTGGACGTAGATTTTGATGATGCTTCTAAGTCTTCATTGGCTGGACCATTTAACTTACTGACAGATCCCTTTGATACAGAGTTATGTGGGTACACATCTTTTTCGTGCATACAACAACCTTCCGGTCCGCAACTTGATCCCTTAAGAGAGGTTATTATGAATCGGATCTACTATCGGAACTTTGGTTCGTATGAAGCGATCGTCGCATCTCATGTCACAGATGTAGATGGCAATGATAGAGCAGGAGTGAGATGGTATGAATTACGAAGATCTGGAGGAGGCGCTTGGGAGATTTTCCAACAAGGGACATACTCTCCAGATGATGATAGTCGATGGATGTCATCTATTGGTTTGAACGCAGACGGTAGTATCGTTTTGGCATATAATGTCTCATCCTCAAGCACCTTTCCCTCTTTACGATATACTGGACGAACTTTTTGCGATCCACTAGGTACTATGTCTCTTGCTGAAGCTTCTATTGTAAAAGGCTCTGGTAGCAATAGTTCTAACAGATATGGAGATTATAATGACATGTGCATCGACGAATCTGACGGTACTTTCTGGTTTACGGGAGAGTTCAGCCCTAGTGCCAACTGGTCGACTCAGATAGCTAATCTAGAGGTTGATCTTAATTGTAATGTCTTTCTATTATCGGCGAGCTCTTCCACTGGGTTAATATGTCCCGATGATACACAGGAAGAGTACACAGTTATGGTGGATTTTATAGGTTCTTATAATTCCCCAGTTACACTGTCTACAGTCGATCTACCTGCTGGAGTCACCGCAGATTTTAATCCTGCAGTTTTAAATAGTCCCGGCTCGTCCATTTTAACTATCAGTGACAATGCGCTTGTATCTGGTGAGTTCGATTTTACAGTTATGGGTAGTGGTGGAGGTCTTGGTGCGGATATCATGCTCACTTTGACTCACTACGAAGACGTACCCGGCCAGGTGTCCTTAAGTATCCCCGTCGATGGAGCTACTGGTGTTCCATTTCAAGGAAACCTTGAGTGGAGCACTGACCCTTTGGCTTCGTCGTATATTCTAGAAGTTGCTACTGAGATGTCTTTTTCTAATATCGTTGTCAACCAAACATTAGAGACAACCTCATTTAACTTCATGAATGTTTTACTTCCCAACACAACTTATTATTGGAGAATAACTGGACAGAATATATGTGGAGAAGGACCTGTAAGCACAGTCAGCAGTTTTACTATTCAAGATGTCATATTAGAATGTAGTACTCGCTCCACTCTTGACACTCCCGTAGATATCCTGGATAATCAGACCATAAAGTCTTCTATCAACATTCCGATTGAAGGCATGATCACTGACGTAAATATTCAACTTGTGGATATCGATCATACATTCATAGGCGATCTAGAGATCACCCTTACGAGTCCCCAAGGGACAGATGTACTCCTATTGAGTAGATCATGCGGTGATACTGAAAATATTATAGCAGGTTTTGATGATGAAGGTATTTCAACATTGCCTTGTCCTCCAGTAGATAGTCAGAGTTATGTTCCAGCTAATCCCTTAGCTGCTTTTACAGGTGAGATTGCAACTGGACTCTGGACTCTACGTGTTGCAGATAACGCAATCGATGATGAAGGAATACTACATGCCTGGACTCTGGAAGTATGTACTGCTATTCCGATTTTTGATTGTAGCGACATAGCTGATTTGGATAATACGATTCCCGATGGGGCATATAATTATAATGATACCATCTCATCTTCAGGTCTCGACCCGAGTATGGGCAATGTGATATTTAGAGCACCTAATGGCATTCTTCTAGATCCTGGTTTTGAAGTAGAAAGCAAAGCTTTTTTTGAAGCCTATCTCGAAGAATGTGAAGAAAATTAGTTGCCTAATTTAAGAGCCAGTGACATGGTTATATAAGAGAAACAATCTAAAACGGGTCAAGCAATGCTTGACCCGTTTTGCATAGATCAACTCTTACTTTAAATTAAGGTGATCAATTAGCAATTAGAAATGACACTTCTATATTACAATCAACACCGCCATCTGTCTCATTTTGCAATCGAGACATAGACTTTCTATCCGCAGAAACAGTAAATAGCCTAGAACCCGTTACACCATTAGTTCTTGTTCTGAGCTTAGTATTGTTGTCCTCAGAATTCCAAGTGCCTTCCTCCAAAGTTTCAAATATTGTCTCTACAGTTCCGTCATCATTGTGCAAAAAGAGGGCATCATATCTATTAAAAGTTTTGTCTTTAGCAAAGTTGATATTTGTTTCATAGCAAACATCAAAATCATCTGCCTTGCCACATAATTGCCTTGTGCTTCCATCACCTCTTATATCGGTAGCAAAAAATCGCGGACAATCAATAAGGGTATATTGAGTCATCCACCACTCACCAGAAAAGTCAAACTCAGCACAAGTCGCGCCTTCCCATCCGTCATCACAAATGCAAGAACCATCTTCAGTGCATGTACCGTTCTCACATACTACAGTCTCGCATAGATCTGGTTCGTCGCTTCCACAATTAATTAATAACCCACTACTCCCAATTAGAAGGAATAAATACATTCCATAAAATCTCTTTTTTGATACAGTCATGATAATTTTTTTGAATAAAGAAAAGTGTACTCTCTGTCCACATTATTTTGCCCGAAAGTATTCCTTCTCAATACCTCTATCCCCATACTAAAGTATGGCCCGCCTTTTTTGACTTACATTTAATCACCACTTCCACTAATGACCCTATTATCCATAGTCAGTTCAATTAGTTACGACTCAAGTAACATATAGGTAACTAGGCGATTGTCAATTATTCGGCAAGTGATCTTCATCTCAATTGCCTACTTTACTACTATAATATATTTAGCTATGGCTACCACAATCCACAAATCCGCATGCATCCTCTGTTCAGTTAACTGCGGTATAGATATAGAAGTTGATCATGAGGCTCGACAGTTCGTTAAGATAACAGGAGACAAAGATCATCCAACGTCGCAAGGGTATATCTGCCAAAAAGCCACTCGTCTCAACTATTATCAGAATCAACCTCGACTGACTTCGCCACTCAAGAAAAATACAGAGGGTTCTTTTGAAGAAATTTCTTGGGAGCAAGCCATCCAAGAAATAGCTGACAAGCTTGTGTCTATACGCGACAATCATAGCGGCACAAGTATCGCATATGCAGGAGGTGGTGGACAAGGCAATCACCTTGCTCAGATGTATGCAGCATCATTTAGAAAGGCTTGTCAGACACCCTATATATATTCTTCCATTGCTCAAGAGAAGACTGGTAATTTCTGGGTTCACGGCAAGCTCTTTGGTCGTCAAAATCTGGTTTATGCAGAGCCCATCGAAGATGCTGACTTTGTCATGATCATAGGTGCTAATCCAATGCAATCGCATGGAGTAGCCAAGGCAAGAAAAGTAATAGGCGAGCTTTCTCGTGATCCAGACAGAACTCTCGTTGTTATAGATCCGCGTAGAACAGAAACAGCAAAAAAAGCTGATCTCTTCCTACAAGTGAAACCTGGTCGCGATGCTTGGTTGATGTCCGCTATGTTAGCCATCATCTTACAAGAAGGTTTAGAAGACGCTGCTTTCATACAAAAACATACCAATGGCTTTGATCAAGTTAAGCCACACTTCATGCAGATTCCTATTCAAGAATATTGTGAGATAGCTGGCGTCGACTACAAAATGGTTCTAGATATAACACGGCGCATGGCTGCAGCTCGATCAGTTACCATTAGATCAGATCTCGGCATAGAGATGAGTCTTAATAGTACACTGAACGCATATTTAAAAAGACTTTTGTTCCTAGTTACTGGCAACTTCAACAAAAAAGGGACCAATCATCTTGCCTCTTGGTTTGTGCCACTTATCGGCCACTCGAAAGATCCTGATGAAGGTGGGCTTACCACTCAAGTCACTAAGGCTCGAGAAATAGCCAAGGTATATCCACCTAATGTTCTTGCCCAAGAGATAGACACCGATCATCCTAATCGCCTCAGAGCGCTCATAGTCGATAGTGCTAACCCAGTCCTTAACTGGGTAGATACCCAAGCACAAAGGAAGGCTTATAAAAAACTAGATTTGATGGTAGTCATAGACGTAACCATGACTGAATCAGCGATGGAAGCCGATTATGTTCTTCCTGCTTCTAATCAATTTGAAAAATGCGAAGCTGCCTTTTTCACTGAAAATTTTTTCCAACTTCGAAAACCAATATTCAAGCCATTAGAAGGCACTCTAAGCGAACCTGAAATATATACCCGCCTCATCCGAGCTATGGGCGCGATGGATATTGATTTTTCTAATTTGAAAGAAGCTGCCAAAAAGGATATGGATAGTCCAGGAGAAGGTATTTTCCAAGGAGCCTTTATGAAAGCCGCTATGGAGCATCCGGAGTTAAATCAGTTTTCAGCGATCGCATTACGAGAAACTTTAGGAGAAGCCTTACCAGAAGGAACTGAAAGTGGTGCTTTTGTGTGGTTTGCAGCGCAACTCTATGCCAACAAATATCCAGATGCCATCAGAAATGCTGGTATAGATGGTAAAGGAGGCCAACTCGGAAAGTTATTATTCGATAAAATACTCGATACTCCCTCTGGTGTTCAAGTGAGTCATCACAACATCGAGGACACTTGGGCTCTGATGAGAACCAAAGATAAAAAGGTCAATCTCCATATTCCAGAATTGCTCGACGATTGGCTTACCGACCTTCCTCATGTGCTAGAAAGACAAGCACAATTAGAAAAAGACTATCCTTTCAATTTGATAGCAGGAGAACGAAGGACCTATAATGCCAATGCCATCATTAGAAACATCGAATGGATGAAAAGTGGCAAATCTGGAAACTTGAAAATCAATCCTTATGATGCATCATCACTAGATATCAACGAAGGTGATTCTGTAAAGCTCACAAGTCCTTCTGGTGAGATAAAGATTGTAGTATCTATAACAGATGAAGTCAAGCCAGGAGTTATCTCCATGCCTCATGGACATGGTCTGAACTATGGAGACGATAAAGATTATAAAGAGATCGGCGCTATGCCCAATATATTAACTGATGCTTCTTACTGTGATCCGTTAGCAAAGACACCTTATCACAAGAATGTTAGGGTCAAGGTCGAAAAAATACTCGAAGCAGAACTAGTTTAATATGCCAAAACTCAAGACCGATTATCTCATCATCGGCAGTGGGGCGATGGGTATGGCTTTTGCCGACACCTTGATTACTGAAACTGATAGCGATATCATCATCGTAGATCGATACGCTAAGCCCGGTGGACATTGGAATCATGCATATCCCTTTGTCACTCTTCATCAACCATCACAGTTCTATGGTGTCAGCTCGAAAGAACTGAGCCAAGGGAGGATCGATCAGGTCGGCCTCAACAAAGGCATGTTTGATCTTGCCAGTGGTGCAGAAGTCAGCGCTTACTATGACGATGTGATGCAACATACTTTTCTAACGTCTGGTAGAGTGAGGTACTTTCCACTTTGTGATTATACTGGTGATCATTCTTTTACATCGCTTATAACTGGAGAGACATATCAAGTAGATGTGAAAGACAAGCTTGTAGACGCCACTTATCTAAAGACGAATGTCCCTTCCTTACATACACCTAGTTTTAAGGTAGCGCCAGACGTCAACTTCATGCCTCTAAACGATCTCCCTTCTATCGCTACAGCACCAGAAGGTTTTGTAGTGATCGGTGGCGGAAAAACTGGTGTAGATGCTTGTCTCTGGTTGCTCGAGCAAAAAGTACATCCTGAAAAGATCACCTGGGTCATATCAAGAGATGCATGGATGCTGGACAGGCAAAACTCTCAGCCTACACTAGCCTTCTTTGAGTACTCTCTTGGTACTATAGCAAGACAGTTTGAAGCGATAGCGTCTTCCACTTCTGTAGAAGACATGTTCGACAAATTAGAAGAGGCCGGCATGTTTGTCAGATTAGATAAAGCCCATAGACCATCCATGTTTCATGGTGCAACGGTAAGCCAGTTAGAACTTGCCGAATTACGTAAAATTCAAAATGTAATTAGATTTGGTCGAGTCCAAGAAATTCTAGAAGATACGATCATCCTTGATAAGGGCAGTATCCCAACAAGCAAAAATCATGTTCACGTTGATTGTTCGGCATCTGCGATTACCAATTTGAATACTAAACCTATATTTGAAGAGGGGCTCATTACTCCCCAAACTGTAAGAGCCTATCAACCAGTATTCAGTGCATCAGTAGCCGCCTATATCGAAGCAAATTATACAACTGATAAAGAAAAAAATAACCTCTGCCAGGTAGTACCTCTACCTAATCACGATACGGACTGGATACCCATGACAGCTACCCAAATGGTCAATCAGATCACCTGGGCGCAGGACAAACATTTACGAAAGTGGATACGGGGAAATAGACTTGATGGTTTTAGCTCTATGATCAGCCAAATAGAAAAATCTGATACTGCCAAACTAGACATCCTCACTAGAATTAAAAATGGTGGCTTACCTGCTATGATGAAATTAAGAGAATATATGGCACAGCTACAGTCTACTCATAACCAAACAACTTAGGCAACAGAAGGCTCACATCAGGGATGTAAGTAACGATGAGTAGAGCTATCAGTAAAGCAACATAAAAAGGCAGCATAGGACGGATAAGTCTCCTTATAGATATCTCAGCTACACTGACCCCTACAAACAAAGCTGAGCCCACTGGAGGCGTGCAGATGCCTATACAAAGATTTATAATCATGACGATGCCAAAGTGTGTTGGATGGATACCTAAGTTCTGAACAACAGGCAAAAAGATAGGCGTGAATATCAATACCGCCGGTGTGATATCTATAAATATCCCAACAAGCAAAAGTGCTAGGTTAATGATAAGAAGTATAACATACTTATTATCGCTAATTGAAAATAGAAAAGTCGAAAGATCTTGTGGAACATTTTCATAAGAAAGCACCCATGACATACTCATAGATGTACTTACCAAAAGAAGAACTATGGCCGTCGTGCTTACGGATTCAATGATGATACTCGGCAAATCACGAAGTGAAACTTCTTTATAGATAAATAGAAGAATCAAACAATACAGGACAGCTACTGCCGAAGCTTCTGTGGCTGTAAATATGCCAGCTACGATCCCTCCTACAACCACTATCAACAACAAGAGACTTGGAAAAGCTTCTATCCCTGTTTTTACAATGCGCTTTATGGAAGTCCTATCTCCAGTTGGAAAATTCTTTTTTCTAGTTACCAACACTGCCGTGAACATCAACAAGAGACAAATTATAAGGCCAGGAATATATCCAGCTAAAAAAAGCGCTGCTATCGAGACGCCACCACTAGCCAAGGAGTATACGATGATAATGTTACTAGGCGGTATGATAAGTCCCATCGTACCTGCACTAATATTTGCAGCAGCGCTATGCGCTTTTTCATATCCTGCTTTTTCCATTTCAGGACCAAGCATGGTTCCTAGAGCTGAGATGGCAGCTACTGCAGATCCTGAGATTGCTCCAAAGAGCATGGACCCAACAATATTGACATGAGTCAGGCCGCCAGGCAAAGAGCCCACCATGGCTTTTGCAAAAGCTACCAATCTCTTGGCTATACCTCCTCGATTCATAATATGACCGGCAATTATAAAAAAGGGTATGGCCATCAATGAAAAACTTTCTAATCCTGTTGCCATCCGCTGCGCTACTGTAGTAAGAGCTGGCAGCGCAGGTATACTCATCAGCATGGTCAAGATGCTCGACATACCTATCGACCATGCTATAGGCACACCGATAGCAATCAATATCAAAAAACTCAGTACTAAGATGATTACTTCCATACTCTAGCCGTTAGGTGTTGAGCGATTAGAAATATCCATCCATCTGTATACTACCACTAACACCCCTGATATGGGTACTACGAGATACACCAGATACATAGGAAGCTGAAGTGCAGGAGAAGTTTGACCTAAGATATTAGTGATATACATCAAGTTGCCTCCTCCAATAACAAGTACAGAAAAAGCAAAAAGTATAATCAACACATTGATCAATAGAGCCAATCTATTCTTCCCCGTCGGACTCAAACTATCAGTGATCAGATCTATGGTCAAGTGCAACTTTTGACCAGATGCATATGCCGCACCCAGAAGACCTACCCATATCAATAAAAACTTAGCGAGCTCTTCTGACCAATCCGCTTGATTGCCATAAACATATCTCGTGAAGACTCCCCACAACACATCAAGTGTCATCAGTGTCATGAGTCCTATCAGCAGTGCGCTCAGATATCTGTCTATTATCTCTTTCATAGACTTGGAGATGACGATTGTATTTGTTGGATCAAGTCGTACTTCTCTTGATCATCTTGGAAGGCATCTAGGACCTTCTTACTTCGCTCAGCAAACAGAGTCTTGTCAGGTATGATGACCTCTACCCCAGCTTTCTTAACAGCCTCTAACGCTTCTTCCTCCGCAGCTATCCAAAGCTTGCGCTGATAATCTTTGGACTCTTCGGCTGCCGCTTCTATCCACGATTTTTCCTCTTCAGAAAGTTGATTCCAAACTATGGTGCTGATGATGATCACATCAGGTACTGCAGTGTGCTCGTTAAGTGTATAGTATTTGCAGATCTCATAGTGCTTTGAACTATAAAAACTAGGTGGATTATTCTCGGCACCTTCTACTATGCCTTGCTGAAGGGCTGTATAAAGCTCACCCCAAGAAATCGGAGTCGGCGCACCTCCTAAAGACCTCACATAGTTCATAGCAGTTACACTTTCCATCACCCTGATCTTCTTATCAGCTACATCATCTGGAGTTCTGATCGGTTCCTTAGAATAGAAAGACCTCTGCCCCGCATCAAAAAAAGCAAGACCTCTCAATCGACTCTTTTCACTTTCTAATAATAGCCTCTTCCCTATCGGCCCATCAAATACCTCATAAGCATGATACCGGTCTCTAAAGACATAAGGTAGTCCGAGCACTTGCATGTTAGGTGCGAAGTTCTCAAGTACTGCTCCAGACACCTTAGTCATCGCTATGCTTCCGATCTGAAGCAACTCTAGACTCTGTCTTTCTGTACCAAGTTGTTGGCTGGGATATATCTCGACTTGCAACTTACCTGCTGACTTCTCAGCTATCTTATCTGCCATATGAACGATGCCTTGATGGACGGGGTGATTCGTATTCAGTCCATGAGCAAGTTTTAAAATTTTAGTTTGATTCTTATCGGCACAACTTAGAAAACATAGTACACTAAAACCCAAGACCGCTAGGCACTTTATAATTCTAATTATATATCCAGTTCTATACTTCATGATTTTAAAACAGCCTCACTCGGATAATCAAAATCAAAATAATTCTTCGCATTGCGATAGCAAAGATCTTTAACCACATGTCCTAGCCAATCAACATCATGAGGTAGCTCTCCAGCATGTACATCTTTTCCAATTAGATTACACAGGATTCTTCTAAAGTATTCGTGTCGAGGAAACGATAACAAGCTTCGACTGTCAGTCAACATTCCTACAAAAGAACTGAGCACACCAAAACTAGATAACTTGTTAAGCTGTGCTTCTATACCTTCTTTTTGATCTAGATACCACCATGCGGCACCATACTGTATCTTTCCTTTAAGGCCTCCCTCCTGAAAGTTGCCAGCCATCGTTATGAACACCTCAGTATCCTTCGGATTAAGGTTATAGATAATGGTCTTAGCCAACTGGTCATGATCATTGAGTTGGTTAAAAAACTTTACCATGGACCTAGCTTGACTATAGTCACCGATACTATCAAAGCCTGTATCAGGACCTATGGCTCGATACATCTTTTCATTATTATTTCTAATCGGGCCTAAGTGAAACTGCTGCACCCATCCTTTCTCTGCATAGCGCTCACATAACCAATGCAGTAGAGCACTTTTGTATGTAGAGGCTTCGTCAGTTGTCACCTTTAGTCCAAGTAATCTTTTGGCTAAAATCCCTTCTACTTCAGTTTGTTCATAATCCTGTGCAAAGAGATATGGTAAGCCATGATCCGAAAGTCTGCATCCGGATTCATGAAAGAATTCCATCCTCTTTTCAAGAACCGCTAATAGGGATCTATAACTGGTGACCTCCATATTTGCACTCTTTCCAAGCTGCAGCAGGTAATCTCCAAAGGAGTCTTTTTCTATCGACAGCGCATTGTCCGGCCTGAAAGTCATGGACATATGAAGATCAGAGCTGGTTCTAGACATCTGATGATGATAGCGAAGGTCACTACTTGGATCATCAGTAGTACAGATAACTTCTACGCGCATCTTCTTTAGTAGGCTTTGAGCGCTATACTCTCTAGTCTTGATCAATCGTGAAGTATGGCTATATACATCATCAGCGGTAATAGAAGAAAGAAGCTCTTTAACACCAAAATACCTTTGAAGCTCTAGGTGCGTCCAGTGAAAAAGGGGGTTTCTGAGAGTGTAGGGTACGATCTCTGCCCACTTTTCGAACTTTTCCTTCGGACTAGCTGATCCAGTAATATACTGTTCATCCACTCCCAGTGTTCTCATCGCGCGCCATTTGTAGTGATCACCATCAAGCCATACCTCAGTGATATTATCAAAGACCTTGTTCTGAGCGATGACCTCTGGATTAAGATGATTATGATAATCTATGATAGGTTGATCAGCAGCATAATCATGATATAAAGATCTGGCGACGTCATTCTTCAGCAAAAAATCCTCATCAAGAAATGGCTTTATCTCCATCATCACTTTCTCATATAGTTACGGTCAGCCATTAGCTTTCATCATAATGAGCGACACCCAGACAAATTAGGCATAAGTTACTTACACAGTATGAGTTAAGTCCGATCATCATTTGATCTTTGTTTGTATTTCAATACATTGCGGATATATATAATATCTATGGCTACTCCTAAAATAGCAGGTACAACACCCATCAAAGTTGATCTAGAAGCTGGTAAAAGATACGCATGGTGTACATGCGGCGAGTCTAGTAACCAACCATACTGTGATGGTTCTCATAAAGGTGGTGAGTTCACACCACTTATGATGGAAGTACCAGAAAACAAGACTGTCCACCTGTGTACTTGTAAAAAAACAAGTAATCCTGGCTTTTGTGATGGAAGTCACAAATCACTGTAAGCTTAGCGATGTGACCGAATGAAGTATCGCTAGCGATACCAAAAATCCTAAATGGACTTTTGATGAGGGAACTGCGACATCCCTGTCGTAGCGTACAAGATACCTTTGCAAATTACTTCGTCAATGGGTTAAAACCCATAGTAATAATGTTGTTGTTAGAGTGAGTGAAAACCTGAGGCATTTGTCTCCTGATTCATGAGCACAAGACTTGAGCCGAGACGCTCAAAACAACACGTTCATTTGTATCTCCGTTGATAGACCTACGTGCTATAAGCGTGAGAGGATAAAGGTGGGTGATTTTCAGGCTAAGCCTTCCTCTTAAAACCAAAAAAGTTCTTATCAGGATCTGTCTTGATGTCCTTGTTAAATGGCACCATCAGCTGATAGGCAATATCCTGATCTCGAGTATCATCAAGCATGTCAAGACCAAATTGGATCTGCTTTGGATCGTCATAGACCAAGGTTCCAAATATCCGATCCCAGAAAGAAAAGATGTTGCCAAAGTTGGTATCGGTCCATGGTCGCTCAAAGTGGTGATGAAACTTATGCATGTCTGGGGTAACAAATACATAACTCATCGTCTTATCCAGCACCTTAGGCAGGCTGATGTTAGCATGCGTGAAGTAGGCAAAGAAGATCGTGAGTATCCTATAAAAAAGATAATAGGCCAAGGGTATACCGGTGATTAGGATGGCCGTAAGTGCAAATACCTCTCTGGTGATATAGTCACCTGGGTGATGACGAGTACCAGTGGTGGCATCTACATGTGTATCGCTATGGTGTATCATATGAAATCTCCACATCCATGGCACCTTATGCAGTAGATAGTGAACGCCATACTGAGCTACGAGATCGAGTATCAAAACAGAGATCAGCAACTCTACCCAGATCGGTAGAGCGATCAGGTGAAGTAATCCTATCTGATTAGTACTTGCCCAGATCATGATGCCTGCAGTAGCTAAGGTGAACAGTACATTGATCATCAAGTCAGAGAATAGAAAAAACATATTGACTCCGACATGCTTGACCTTCTTATAGTTAAACTTGAAAAGTGGGCTAACAGCCTCTATGATCCAGTTAAATGATAGACAAGTAAAAATCCAGAGTAGCTTTTGCCACGAAGGCATATCTTCAAAAAAGGCAAGAAAGGCTTCCATAGAACCGCGGTTTGATCAAATATAACTGACTCTATGGTGATTTACGGATGAAAAAAGACAATTTGTGTCGGGAAGAGAGTATTCCACAGTTCAAGGGGAATCATTCAGACTCACGAAAACGTTAGTACAGCATACGATAAGATAGAACAGATGAATCTAGGAAAATCAAAAAATCCCATGTTTGGTGAGAAGGCGATAGCCAAGGCTAAAGCCCTTGAGTTAGACCGCAAGGCAAGGACTGGTGGAGACATGGAAGAGACGGACGATATGACCGTCAATGGTGCGGTTAATAAGACCGTCATGCTCCTCGGCATACTCATGATCACCACACTTTGGTCCTACGCTAATCCCCTACAGATATATATGCCGCTGGGCGCTCTAGGTGCTGCGGCAGTCTTCATGCTGACCAGCTTTAAGCCACATTTGGCTCCAACTACGGCTCCTATGTTTGCCATATTAGAAGGACTATTTGTAGGTACAGTGTCAGCTATATATGCCGCTACATATGAAGGCATCATCTTTCAAGCAGTCAGTGCGACCATAGCAGTCTTGCTGACGATGTTGATGATCTACAGATCAGGATTGATCCCAGTGACGCAGAAGTTTCGGATGATCGTATCTATGGCCGTCGGCGCTATCATGATCGTATACCTGATCAGTTGGATCGGCAGTTTTGCTGGCTTTACTGTTCCCTTCATTCACGAAAGTGGGATGATCGGTATCGGTATCACAGTAGCCATCATCGTCGTGGCTTCTCTTAACCTCCTCTTGGACTTCGATAACTTTGAAAAAGGTGAAGCCGCCGGTGCTCCTCGATATATGGAGTGGTACTACGGCATGGGCCTACTCTTTACACTCGTGTGGCTGTATGTGGAGTTTCTAAGGTTGATCTCTAAGATTCAGTCAGACTAAGTAGATAGTCTTTTCACTTTCGTAAATGTTTCAAATTAAGAAATGGGTACAACCCATTAGGAACTAATTTTTGAACCAGGGGCCCAACACACGCAACCCGAGGCGAAGATCTGATGAGCTATAACTCCTTAGGTGCTACCTCTTGTCGATAGCAATAAAACATTTACGAAAGTGATCTGCCCTTATCTAGACTAGACTGAAGAAGAAAAAGCACAAAGAAAAAGAGACCTCCGACCTTGATGACTTCTATCATGTCATTGACAAGATTGATGGTGAGGATCATGGCTAGCAGGCATCCGCATAACACTAGCATATCTCTATCGGTATCTCGCTGATGATATAGTCTCTCTAGCTTCACGAGTGCCGATATGATGACCGCCAGCCATAGCAGCAGGCCGATGAATCCTTGCTCTACGAGAACCATCAAGAAGTGACTGTGTATGCCTGACTTCTCGGGATTATCGCTGACGTAGGTCTCAAAGCTAAAGACAGTATAAGGTCGGTAGGAGGCATAGTAGTTGCCAGGCCCAACTCCTGTGATGGGATGATCTGTAAGCATATGACCACCTGCTACCCAGCGGTGTAATCTTTCCATAGTCGAGATGTCGGTGCCTTGTGCGGTCGCTGAGATCTTGCTACCAAAGTCACCTTGCATGATGGCCTTTTCATACTCAGGAGCTAGGTCAAGATATCTCTGGTCTTGGACCAACCAGGCACTTGATAATACGGCTATGCTAACAAGTAAGATGATCACGGGACGAGTCAACTTCCACCTGAGTATGAGATAATAGATGACGGCCGCTGCAAGGGATATATAAGCAATCCTAGCAAAAGCAAAGTAGGTGAAGAAGATGACTAGTCCTCCTATGCAGAGATAGAGCCATCTATCTGGATGTCGCGAGGTCTTTCGCAAATACCAAAGAAGCGGAAGAGTTAATATCAGGGTACATGCATAATTCACGTGATTACGCCAGATGGGTTGTCCGGCATTAGTGCGTGAGGCATAGGAGAGGGCGAACTGAAGATGCTGATAAAAGAAGTACATGGCTCCGATGAGGGCTCCTGCGATAAAGCATTTGAAGAGAAACCTGAGGTCACTCTGATCTGTAATCAAGTAAAAGGGCAAGGCGTACATCGGTAGTATGTACCACATCTTCGCAAGTCCATACTTCACTCCGATGGTCAAGTCTTCTGCGAATAATGCACAGATCAAGATCCATCCTAGATGTAGCACTAAGAAGAAGGTCACCTTAGAAAATAGCCGTGTAGGCAAGCGTCTTGTCATCAGCATGAGAAGCGCGATGACTGTGAGTACCCATAGCAAGGGCTCGCCCAAGACATCTGTCGATAATCCTCCACCAAGTGTGATCTCAGCAGATAGAGGTATCATCATGAAGAGCGCTCCGTATAGAAGACGGATATTATAGAGGACCATGTAGCCACCAATGATGACGCTCGGCACGACAAGCGACAACCATATCTGATCCAATGACACAGCCGCGATGGCACCTATCAATGCAAGGCATACAAGGCCATAGATGATAAGCTGATCATAGCGCTGATGATGGAGGGTTGGCATGCTGCTTCCTTAATTGTGCTGATTTACTCTGCTGATCTGAGCTGAACTCTTATGAGTATCAGAGCTGACATCAGCAGGCCTATACCTAACATACTTGCTAGCACATAAAGTGATCGCCTTGGGCGTGATTTTTCAAGAGGGAGTGAGGCCTTCTCTATGACGTGCAGAGCAGACATGTCTGCTTCGAGAGCAGAGGAGATCTGTTGTTCTTTGAGGGATACGGTATTGATCTCTCGGTTGAGTTGTGACTGTAGTGACTCGAGGCTGATCACCGCAGATATACCTTGGTTATAGTCTTTAATCTTTTGCTCGATGTTTTTACTCTTCGGATAATTAATCTCAAGCGTAGTGAGTGCTTCTGCCTGACTCTCGGTACTGTAGATCCCATATAAAGACCGGATCACGCTCAGGCTATCCGTGATCTGTCTCTGTCGCTGATCAAGAGAACCCCGTTGTGCTACCAGCTGATCGTACATCTTGCGTTGTGACTGTTGGATCACTGATATCGTCATGTCATCTACGTAGGTCTGCGCACTTCGCGTCAGCACTTGAGCCATAGCAGGATCTTTATCTTCTACTGATAGTTGTATGGCATCATACTGTGTCTTATGGACTTTAAAGTTCTTGTCGAGCGTCTTGAGTAACTTGATCTTTCCCTTGACAGTACTTGTATCGATATCGTAGTGATCGGCTAGATGATGAGTACTAATCAAGGACTGCTGTAAGTCAGTCGATGTAGCTATGCTCAGCAGACGGTCTACATCTCTATCATCACCAAAAAAACTTGTTACTGTATTTTCTCCGGATGAGGGATCTAGTCGTGCACTATGTACTGGATAGAACAATGCAGTAGACATATAGTAGTTCGGTAGTAAGAGCATGACGCCTGACATCACAAGTCCTGCTACAAGCATGGACCCTAGGATCGACTTCTTATGATCCCAAAGTGTTGGTATGAGATGTATGAGTGAGCTTTCTTTCATCGAGACTTCGAATGTACTTACTTATAGCACAACTTACTTCCCTTATGCTATGCGGGGTCGTCCTGAGAGCTATAGATAGCGCGATGTCTTAGATATGCCCATAGACTGAAGCTAACGATACTCGTTACCATCGTAGGAACAGTAGAGTGAAAAGGCTCTGGCGTACCTTTTATGGCATGTAGTACATAGGTCAGCGCACTGGTCAGTAAAGCCGGTACGATGCCACCAAGTATGACTGCCTTGCTTCTTTGTGGGATACCAGAGGCTATGTTCTCTGACATTCTAACAAAGAGAGCACCAAAGAAAAAAGTATAGAGTCCTTGCTTAAGTGCTGCCGTTAATCCTGGTAGCACACCATGATCAAAGTTGATGAAGTATACGATTGTACCCATAGCGAGTGCGCCGAGTAATCCCATCCTGATATCTAGGAACTTATTGAGCTGCTGAAGAACTCTTTTTCTTCTTGATGGTGGTACAGGTCGGTGCATGCTAGATCTCTTTGATCGAAATATTTCTAAACCAAACCTTATCGCTATGATCTTGAAGACCTATCCTTCCCTTCGTTGCTTTACCAAAAGCAGGCATCGTGTTGAACTTGCTATCAGCCACCATCTTATCCCATGTGTCATCATGCATGCCAAATGATACAACTTCTTCGCCATTGAGAGAAAAAGTAACCTGACTATCTTTTGATCTTATCTGTGCAAGGTTCCAAGAACCAGCAGGCTTGACGGTCACTTTAGAAGTCTCGATCATATCATAAAGGTCACCAGCTCTATGCGTCTGTATCTTTGCATCAGGGTGACAAGTGTTATCCAGTACTTGCATCTCGGGACCAGTCAGCCATGGATACTGATAGTCTGGAGACTCAACTATGTTCCAAAAAATACCACTATTACCACACTCAGATATTTTCCACTCGAGAGATAACTCGAAGTCTTCATATTCTTGGTCGGAGACGATGTCTCCTCCATCTCCTCTCTCTTTATCAAATGAGATGACGCCATCTTCATATTGCCAAGCTTCTCCGATGCTCTTGCTATTGTATCCGTGCCATCCTGGTATCCGAGAAACTACTTCGTCAGCGATCTCTTGAGAAGTGGGTTGAGTAGGTGTCTCTTTTTTCTCTTGACATCCACAGATAAGGAAGCAAATAAAGAGACTGATACTCACATGAAAAAAGATCTTCATACGTATCAAGTTAGTGACAACAAGATATCAATAATCCGCAGTAATGCCCGCAAGTGACTGATTCCTAGATGAACAAATCCTCAGAGGATTTCTTTTATATCACCTACTTGTCATCTAGGTAAAACCCTTGGGTCCACATTGTAATTTGACTGATCATTGTAACTCAGACAAGTAGACTGCACCCAATTTTTCTATCTTGTCTAAAAAGCAACATCATGAAGACGATCAAAGGGCCAGCTATATTTCTAGCACAGTTTATGGGCGATGAAGCCCCATATAATTCGCTCGACTCCATCTGTGAGTGGGTAGCAAGCCTAGGATATAAAGGAGTACAGATTCCTACTTGGGATAGTAGATGTATAGATCTAAAAAAAGCCGCATCAAGCAAGACATATTGCGATGAGATAAAGGGCATCGTGCAAAGCCATGGTCTGAAGATCACAGAGCTATCGACTCATCTCCAAGGTCAGCTCGTAGCCGTGCATCCAGCATACGATGTGATGTTCGATGGTTTTGCTCCAGAGCATGTCCAAGGGAAGCCAAAGGCCCGTACGAAGTGGGCTATCCAACAAGTAAAGTATGCTGCTACTGCTAGTAAGCACATGGGCCTGAAGGCCAGTGTTACTTTCTCTGGTTCTCTGCTGTGGCATACGGTATATCCATGGCCACAACGCCCGACAGGTCTCGTGCAAACTGGATTCAAAGAGTTAGCCAAGCGATGGCTGCCTATCCTTAATCACTATAGTGACCAAGGCGTCAACTGCTGCTATGAGATACATCCTGGCGAAGATCTGCATGATGGACATACCTATGAGATGTTTTTGAAGCATACAAAGAATCATCGTCGTGCTTGCATCCTTTATGATCCATCGCACTTCGTGTTACAACAGCTAGATTATCTACAGTTCATCGACTTCTATCATGATCGGATCAAGATGTTTCATGTGAAGGACGCTGAGTTTAACCCAACGGGTAAGTCCGGAGTCTATGGTGGTTATCAAGACTGGGCTGATAGGGCCGGTAGATTTAGATCACTTGGTGATGGACAGACCGACTTCTCAGCCATCTTCAGTAAGCTCTCGCAGTATGGTTTTAACGGCTGGGCTGTGTTAGAGTGGGAGTGTTGTATCAAGTCGCCTGAGCAAGGTGCAGCGGAGGGCGCACCCTTCATACAGAAGCATATCATAGAGGTAACTAAAAAGACTTTTGATGACTTTGCGGGAAGTGGTTCGAGTGAAAAGATGAACAAGAAGATCTTAGGCATATCGTAGATCACTTCCGTAAATGCTAACTTTGTTAACCAACTACTTACGTACGTAAAAAAGAAGTCTTCAATGAAGCTAGGTAGTTATCTCCTTATCATTCTCTTTGCAGGGTTGGCATGGACGAGCTGTACCACGGAGGAGATAGATAACTGCGATCCTTCAGGTACATGGAGATTGGATTCTCAAGATATACTTGGTTGTAGTGTAGATCTCATAGATGGTATCATAGATATCACAGATACCTTTTGCACGAGCCTTCCTCAAGGTGAGATCTGCCGAGTCAGTGAGTGGAGATTTTTAGAAAATGATGTCTTGGAGATCGATCTAGTCTTGATTTTCACTTTTGATGATAATAACGAGATGATCATCGAAACACTTCAGTGGTCATATACTCGAACCGCTGAGGGTCGTCTCGAAATATGTACAGGTCTAGCTGGTATATGTGGTTTTGCCACGTGCGATATACTCGAAGACCAGCTTACACTTCGTCTGAACTTAGGAGAGTGCGACGTAGAATTTAATCTGGAACAAGCATAAAACTCGAGACTCGGGAAAAGACTAACCTCTATACCGCCATAGAGTAGGCAAAGGATCTCTTGAAAAAGGAATAAACGCGTTCTGCCATAGATAGAGCATCTTCAGTGATGCGCTTGGCCTCAAACTTATAGTCATACCTCCCACCCTCTTTCACAACATCAAATTTGACCAAGTTTTCATTGACCATAAATGAATATGATTTGGGTTGGTGTACCTTAAAGTCGATAAGGAGGACGTTAGAGTTATGATAGATAACTACATTACCACTAGACTCTCCGTGATAGAGGCCTAGGGTTTGTGTTCCTGTTGATGGGTCGTAATACGTGCATCTAAATTCGCTCATGGTTCAAAGGTTGGTTACTATAAGTGATTGAAAATTAAGGATTTATACCCAATGTTACAAGAAGAGCTAAAAAATCTTGAGAAAGAAATCAAATCGATGATCAAAAACCTCCAAAAGGAGATCATCGATCTTGAGGAAAGTGCAGCGCCTATATCACCAGAAAATTCTATCGGTCGTATATCTCGGATGGATGCGATCAACAATAAAAGTGTCATCGAAGCCAGTCTACGTAATCGAAAGAAGAAACTGTCAAAACTGCAACTTGCCTTGTCGAAGGTATATCAGAAAGGTTTTGGAGAGTGTGCTTCGTGTGGAAGCCAGATTAATCCGAAAAGATTAATGCTGATGCCTCAAAGTGATAAGTGCATCAAGTGTGCGTGATACTTGCCTACTAGCGGATATAAAAACAGGGTACCTAAGTACCCTGCATAACCCCAAAAAACCAATTGAAAACAATCTTATATATCTTCAGTTCGGGACTAGTCCCAATAACTTTCTCTGGTTAAGTTAGTCACTTCCATCGAAACAACATAAACAAGACGACGCTCATCCTAAAGGACACATATCTTAATGCAAATAAAGCATATATTTTCTTATTCTGTCAGATAATTTACATTTTCCTTACCCAATGGCAAAACCCCGAAAAAGATACGTCTGCTCTAACTGTGGTACAACTCTGGTAAAGTGGGAGGGCAGATGTCCCTCTTGTAAGGAGTGGGAAACCCTGATAGAGGAATTAGTTACCAAGCAATCTGAGGCATCCGGCATTACCTCTAAGCGATCGTCTAAGAGCCCTGTCCCGCTTTCATCGATCCAAGCTACAGACGTGCCTCGCGTATCGTTACCTCATGACACAGAGCTCGAGCGCGTATTAGGCGGCGGGATCGTAGCTGGTGCTGTGACACTGATCGGAGGACAACCCGGCATCGGTAAGTCTACTCTCATGCTACAACTCGCCTGTAAATCAGGCTTAAAAGTCCTATATGTAACCGGCGAGGAGAGTGTCTATCAGATTAAGATGCGTGCAGATCGGATTCATCCCAGTGCCGATAACTGTCTAGTTCTGGCAGAAACCGAAGTAGAGACCATACTTCATCATGCTGAAGTAGAGCAACCAGATATCCTACTTATAGACTCGATACAGACTGTGCATAGTCGACAGATAGAAGGCCATGCAGGAAGTATCTCACAGATTAGGGCTTCTACACTCAGCTTAACTCAGTATGCTAAGGATACTAATACACCAGTTTTTGTCATCGGCCATATCACTAAAGAAGGGTCTCTCGCTGGCCCAAAGCTTCTCGAGCACATGGTAGATGTCGTCCTGCAATTTGAAGGTGATAGACATCACATTTATCGGATCCTCCGCACCATCAAAAATCGATTTGGCTCGACCGATGAGATTGGTATCTATGAGATGGTGTCTAAAGGTTTACTACCTGTTACTAATCCTTCAGAGCTGCTAATAAGCCCAGGAAGTGAGGCGGTAAGTGGGTCAAGTATCGCATCTACTGTAGAAGGGATCAGGCCATTGCTCATAGAAACACAAGCACTAGTCAGTGCATCGGTATATGGACATCCTCAGAGGTCGACAACTGGATTTGATAGTAAGCGGCTCAACATGTTACTCGCTGTACTCGAAAAAAAGTGTCATCTCTTCTTTAGTCAACATGATGTCTTTCTGAACATGGCAGGCGGCATCAAAGTCAGTGATCCAGCTATAGACTTATCTATCATCGCCAGCTTGATATCATCACTTCAAGACATACCGATAGATCGTAAGATCTGCCTCACTGGTGAAGTCGGTCTTTCTGGTGAAGTAAGACCTGTCTCAAGACTAGAACAAAGGATAGCAGAAGCAGCAAGACTTGGGTTTGATCAGATCATCATCCCAAAACACCAAAAGCAAGTGGGTTCATCTCATAAGAACATCATGGTCACGGAAGTCGGGCTTGTACAAGAAGTGGTAGAGGTGCTTTTTACATGATAAGTAAGCCGCCTGAGATAAAAATCTTGTGCATCATGACGGCAACGCTGTAGACCTCGGGTTTTATACCCGAGAGGCTATTCTTCTATCAGTTGATAGAGTTGTTCTATTTGCTGCGCCTGCTTCTTTATAGTAGCCTCTTGCTCTTGTATGGCTTTGATGAGTACAGGTACTAGTTCTGCATAGTTGACACCCATGAGTTCTTCAGATTCCTCAGGTACATGAACCACCTCTGGGATGACTTTGAGGATTTCTTGAGCTATGAGTCCAAGAGATTGCTCTTGGTCATCGGTGTCCTCATTCCAGTTGTACTGTACAGGGCGAAGTTTAAGTATTTCATTGAGCCCATAGGAAAGACGGTATATGTGTTTCTTAGCTCTTAGGTCGGATGTATTGATCGTACCATTTGTAGCAAATACCGTTCTCCATCGATGGTTAGTTCCACCTAGATTGAAAAGATTGGTCCCATCAGGTGTAAAGTAACCACCTCGAAAGGCACTCCGGTTTTTGCACCAATGAAGTAGCGTATCGGCATCGACCATGTTGACTTGATCGATGCCGATGCTAATCGAAGAGGGGTCTACTGATACTTGATCAAATGTGATGATCGGGATGGCACAGATAAGAAGGAAGAGTATGCTTTTTAAGCAACTGTTTTGTGGTTAAATTATGTAGCACTTACAGGTTACATTTTCGTAAATCACTTCCGGCGATATTCTATTAGTTTGATATAGAATTCTAATTACCTATGATTACCCCTCCATTCTTACCCTGAAATTTTCGAATTACTCCAATGCGCTTGTCAATAAGTACTCCTCCAGCTGGCACAGGATAGTTTCTAGTAAAGGCAGAATCGATGGTTGTATCAAAATACCAAATCTGTCCATGAGCTTGAACGTTTTCGGCTTGCTCAATAAATTGAAATGGTCTGTTTATGCTACCTAGCTGTGGTGTACTGGTATAATTTTGATCTATGAAAGTGTTGGCTCTAACTATATTTTCAGTTTTCCAAATACCTCGTCCAAAAGTAGTAGCATACATAAAGTGAAAGTCTGCACTTGTAACACCTCTACTGAATTGTAATTCAGTTACTTCCGTAAACGCGGGCCCATCACTTATACCATTGTAGTTTGGTGTTATATTCCAATTTCTTGCCCCATCGTCTGATGAAAAAATACCCAGATCAGTACCTGCATAAACAAATCTAGTTGCATCAGGGTGCCATTTTACTACATTTACTTGAAGTGCAGGAATACCATTGGACATTTCCGTCCAACTAAGACCTGCATCTTCAGAGATTCGTATATTATCGTCAATGTATCCACCTAGAGTTGCTGCTATTCTAGATTTATTATATGGTGCAATATCCACTGATGTGATTGGCCGATTATAGTCTACACGTTGGCTCCAGACCCAGTTTGGAGACTGGACAGTGCCTAGCCAAATCTCACCATCTGCATAACCCACAACAACAGTATCTCCATTTGTGGAAATGTCGATAGCCGTTATTGGATTCGATACTGAGGCTGGCATTGGACTTCTATCTATGAGTGCTACAGAATCATAAGTCATAGGGTCTACTTCGAACTCCCATAAACTATAAGAACCAATCAGAACCTTGTTACCTTCATTTGGGAAAGCCTCCATTTGAACGATGAATGGTGAACTACCAGAAGGTTCGGAGTTGACTAAATCAATGATATTAAGACTAACAATAGAATCTATAGTTGAGGCCCAAAAGACATTAGGGGCTTGGATTTTTCCAAATTGGAAAGAAGTAAAGATTAAATTGGGATCCTGTCGTGACACTGTACATCCTCCACCATCCCCACCTATAGTCCTATAAAAGGATGCTCCATCATCTTGAGAAACCCAACTACCATTGTCCTGACTTCCAGCGATGATAACACCATCATAGATATCTGATTCATAATACTGTGTTATGCCTAACTGCTCGCTATTCAACAATTCCCAACCTGAGGTCTCTGTGACAGTAGTCCAATTCGCTGTCGAAGCGATACCGCCATCATTGCCAAAATAAACTCTCTTATTAGCGCTAGAGTAATCACTAGCTGCTACAATAACATGTTGATCAGCATGAAGGGATAACCCCACATTGTTTTGAGTCCAGTCTGAAATCTTTTCAAAACTTATACCTGAGTTAGTGCTTCGGAAAAGGTCGATACCACCAAATAAAATATTTGTATCATCAAGCGGATCTACCCAAATTACGTTATTGTACCAGCCTTGGCCTCCAAGTACGGATATGCCACTTTGCATTACTAACCAACTTATACCTTTATTGGCGGAAAATAATAAGTTCGCACCATCGGGAGCAGAATTTGTATCGCCTTGACACAAGGCATAGACAAAGTCAGGATTAGAAGGTGCAACGGCTACCTCAACTCTATTAGAAGGTGTTAACCAACCAGGAGTATTTATTGGACTTGCGACAATCCAGGTACTCCCCTGATCATAGGATTGAACTAAACCCCCACTTGTACAAACCATAATATGACTAGGGTCTCCAGGATTCACAACTACATTAGTGACTGAAGTTGCAAAACTAACATCTCCAAATCCTGTTAGCTCTGTTTTAGTTGCTCCATGGTCATCAAATCGAAATAGTCGATTACTACCAGTTGCTGAAACAGTAGAGCCATTAGAAGTTGCATAGAATGAAGATGGGTCAGATGGGTCAAAAGCTATTTTGTTAATCCAAAGAAAATCGTCTATATCATTTGGATCAATGGCTTCAATTAGCTCCCATTTATTACCTCCATCAACTGACTGAAAAATGCCTGCTCCTGGAGTACTTTGAGCATCCGTTCCGGCCACAATACTTTCTCCAGTAGCGATATATATAGTGTCAGGGTTGGTGGGGTGAATTATAATCGATGTTACTGCGAGACTAGGCAAGAAATCATCAAGAGCTCTCCAAGTATTTCCGCCATTGTTAGTTTTCCATACTCCACCATTGGCACCTCCCAAATAGAGAATAGTGGGATCTGTAGGATGTACGGCAATGGCGCGTGTTCTTCCAGCACCTGAATTTGAAG
>CAZXIE010000038.1:0-26235 GCA_964640065.1 uncultured Saprospiraceae bacterium | reverse complement strand
CTCTTTGCTGCAAGGCGAATATTCTATTTTAGTCTCTGATCTACCTGGATGGGGCCAGTCTGATATGATGCCAAGTACTTATAATTTTGATATGTATAATGAATTCATAAAAGATATTCTGCAGGAAGAGAGTATAGAAAAGGTGAATCTATTATCATGTTCATTTGGTACTCTTATAGCTACTCAATTTGCCAAGTCTCATTCTAATTTGATTGATAATTTAATCATGTGCAGTCCCATCTTGAAAATTAAAAAGTCTTTGAAAAAACAATTTCCAGAGATGAAGAAGATCATAGAAGTAAGAGATGCTGATCAGCTCTCTGATTTTTTGTGTAAGGTAGGATTGATCAACTGCAAGGCAGGTAATAAAGGGAAGATTGATCACTTTGATATTCTTTTTAAAAGATTCAAACAGAATATCTCTAGAAGAAATCCGAATCAATTGGGCAAATTTCTAGAGAATACTAATCGTATCATGAACTTTCCACAGCCAGATTTGGAAGAGATTGCACGACTAAGGACGATTGTGCTGACTGGCAAATACGATGAGTTTACATCATCAGATGACTGCAAAAAAGTGGCTAGGCAATTTCAATCTTGTGACTTAGAGATTGTGCCAAAGTCAGATCATATGTTTATGCATCAGCAGCCGTTATATAGTGCCGGCAAGATCGATGCCTTCATACGATGCGAAAATTAGAATAAGAGGTTAAAAGTGGTAAGGAGATTTTGGCGTATGGACGGCTTCTAAGCAATGTTCGCCTGAAGCTCTTGGACACTAGTGCCAAGCTTATCTAGCCGATCGTTGTAGGATTTGATATCTGCGCCTTCTTTTTCTAGATGCTCATCAAAGCGATTAAAATTATCATCGATACGCTCCTTGATCTTTGTGATATAGGACTTGAGACCTGAGCTTACTTCTGTATGAAATTGCTCTCGTCCACGATCTATCTCAGCCGTAAACTCGCTGACAATCTTTCTTCTCTTCAGGAAGGTCGAAGCACCTGCGAAGACGAGTCCGGCAGCGGTCAATACTCCTCCCGTGATATCGAAGACCATCCCATTAGTGATGGCCGCGAGGATGACACCGATAGTAGCGATTCCTCCAGCCGCAGCTAGGTTAGGGGAGATAGACTCTGAGGACTTGGCGAGTTCCTTGTCATAAAAGTTATCACTATCACTTAGGAAGTCGGAGAATGACTGCTGAAGCTCCTTGAGGACATTGGCTCTTCGCTCTGCGATGTTACTAAAGATCTCGTGATCGTCTTTTAGGATCGTCTTGCTGTTACGTAGTTTGAGATCGACCATCTTGCCCATTTGCTGGATGCTGTCAGCTATGTCTATGACGCCGTCATTGAGCTTGTGTTTGAGATTGTTGTTGAGAGATTTCTCCATATCAGCAAGGAGATTATGGAGCCAGTCCTTCGGACTTTTTTTACCACTAAAGGTGGACTTGAGAGATCGATTAACCAAACTAAAGAAACCAAGTCCTTCTTTAATCTCTTCGAGCTTTGGCCGAGTCACATTATCATATTCTGCGATGAGATTTTCAACTAGAAAATCTACTTGCTTCGCAGACTTTACTTCTTGTTCTTGAAGAGTCTCACGGATATCTTCGCGGAAGGAGATGTCCGCTTCATACTGCGCTTTCCTTACATCTAGTCCACTCTGTACCTTGTTGGCCATGTTGAGTAGGGTGCCAAGGTGATTAGATTGCTTGATGATAGGCGCCTTGCCACCAAGGATGTTGTCGTCGATATATGATCTGAGTGGAGCATACCCACTATCAGCTACCCCTTCCTTTTCTTCCTTGGCACTGACCGCATAGACTCGTGGGTCCACGATACCTTTCTTGATCGCTTGATCCTTGACGCCTTGTAAGTTGATGGCCAGATCATTCTCGGGCATCAGATCTTTCTGCTGCAGAACGAAGATGACTTTCTTCCACCACTCCGCATTGATGAAGTCAAAGAACTTCCATGAAGACTCTCTGTATGGATTCTTAGCCTCAAAGACAAAGACGATGAGATCCGCTGCTGGGATAAATCGTTCTGTAATCTCCTGGTGATGATCGATGATCGTATTAGTACCTGGCGTATCGACGATACAGATCTCTTTGAGGATCTCTACTGGGTGATAGATCTTTTTCAGGTAATCATTGATCGCTACTTCACTTTCTTGTGGGCCATATACGATCTGTTGGATGGTATCAGTCATAGGAGAGGGCGCGACCTTACAGATGTCCTTGTCGGTCTTGAGAAGAGCATTGATAAAGCTGCTTTTACCAGCCTTTACTTCTCCAACGATCACAAAGAGAAAGGGGTCATAGATATGCTGCTTCAGATCTTCGGCAGTCTGACGTAACTCTTCGTGTCCTATACTATCTGTAAGAGAAATAAATTCATCAGTCAACTGACCGACTTGGACTCTAACTTCTTGTATGCGCTCAGGTGTGATCATAAGTACTTACGCTGCTAAGTACGGCGTGTTAAGTTGAGACGAAAATATATCAACTTAAGTAACTAAAGCTCTAAGAATCTATAATCTGCTAGTAAACCTCAAATAAACCTGCGGCTCCTATACCTCCACCGACGCACATCGTACAGAGTACGTACTTGACACCTCGTCTTTTTCCTTCAAGAAGCGCATGACCTACCATCCGAGATCCTGTCATACCATAAGGATGTCCGATAGAGATGGCACCACCATTGACATTGAGGATGTCGTTAGATATACCCAACTTATCGCGACAGTAGATGACTTGTACGGCAAATGCTTCATTGAGTTCCCAAAGTCCGATATCTTCCATCTTGACGCCAGTAGCCTTAAGAAGCTTAGGTACTGCATATATAGGTCCGATGCCCATCTCGTCTGGTTCACAACCTGCCACAGCCATGCCTCTATAAGCACCGAGTGGTTCTAATCCTTTTTGCTCTGCTAGTTTGCTATCCATAACGACACAAGCAGAAGCTCCATCGGAAAGTTGACTGGCGTTACCAGCTGTGATCGTTCCACCTTCATTGACAAGTCGTAAACCTTGTAGGGCCTCAAGAGTAGTCTGAGGTCGATTGCCCTCATCTTTGCTGACTGTTACATCTTCGTAGGTGATCTCACCGGTTTCTCGGTTTTTGACACCTTTATTCACATTGACTGATATTACCTCATTATCAAAGATGCCTGCTGCTTGTGCTGCTGCTGTACGTTGCTGACTTTGAAGGCCATATTCATCCTGTTGATCTCGTGATACACCATATCTTTTGGCTACTACCTCTGCGGTCTGTAGCATTGGCATATAGACGTCTTTATGCTTGGCGATCAGACCACGATCTAACATCCGATGAGTATTCATATGAGCGTTCTGTACTAAACTGATAGACTCAAGTCCACCACCTATGACTGTGCTCATACCGTCTACCATGATCTGCTTGGCAGCTGTGGCGATGGCCATCATGCCTGAGGAGCACTGACGATCGATACTCATCCCAGGGACTGTCACTGGACATCCACCTGCTAGCGCTGCAAGCCTTCCTATGTTAGGAGACTGGGTGCCTTGCTGCATAGCACAACCCATGACAACATCATCTATTTCTCCTGGATCGATACCTGCTCGCGAGATAGCTGCTTCGATAGCCATGCCCGCCATAGTGGGAGCATTGGTATTATTAAAGGCTCCTTTATATGCACGACCGATAGGTGTTCTAGCCGTCGATACGATTACTGCTTCTTTCATTTCTCTTGATTTAGGAGAGAAAGATAAAGGAGTACATCCGAACTATCAGATTGAGCGGACAAAAATATTGTCAAATTCCATTTTGACAGAGCCTTTTACTCACAGCACTCTTCCTAACCAACAACATCAGGAGCTTCGAGAAGATCGAAGAACTGATCAAGCTTAGGTGTTAGGATAATCTCAGTACGACGATTTTTACTTCTCCCTGCGGTTGTCTCATTATCGGAGACAGGAGTGTAGGATGATCGTCCGGCTGCAGTAAGTCTCGCCGGGTCCACATAATATTCATTTTGAAGTATTCTGATAACGCTGGTTGCTCTCTGCACGCTGAGATCCCAGTTATCGCGAAATATATTGTTGTTGATCGGGACATTGTCTGTGTGTCCTTCTACGAGGACATTAACTAAGTCGTGGTCATTGATAACTGTGGCCACTTTCTGCAGGACGATAGTTGCCTTTCTAGAGATCTGCGAGCTACCTGTTTGAAAGAGTAGCTTATCAGCGATACTCACATAGACAGCACTACCTCTTACTTCGATCTGGATATCCTCATCATCGACATCTATCAGTGATCTCTTGAGATTATTGACAAGAGCGAAGTTGATCGAATCTTTTTGGTGGATTTTATCGGTAAGGTCTTGGATGTATGCATTTTGAGCACTTAAAGTTTCTAGTGAACTCTGGATACTTTTAGCCTCAGACTTATTGATAATAGAAAGGTCGGATAGGCGATCTAATAGACTAGTATTAGACTCCTGCGTGTGATTAAGTTGATCTTCTAGCTGAGCGACCTGCGTCTCGAGTAGCTCTACTTTCGAATTCTCACAAGAGCTCAGCGCGAGAGCCATCACTGTGATAATGATAATCTTGTTCATGGTGTTCGTTTATACTTTCAAGTATAACGGTGATATGAAGGCGCATGTCATAGGGTTTCCCCGTGGTTAGCATCTAGGTTGCATTGGCTGGCTCTAGCTTTCAACCTCAGTAAACTCTGGCGATACTAGCCCAAAAGGATCAGGGTTGGTGGAAAGTCCTACTCACAAATCCTAGCACTTCTGGTAGAGCGGACCTCCAATAAGACCAACTGTGACCACCATCTCTTACTCTATATTCATGAGGTACTTCCTTCTTCTTCAGAGCGATATGTATTAAGCTATTTCCTTCATATAGGAAGTCATCATCTCCACAGTCTATGTACCACTTTACGGAAGAGAGGTCTTCTTGAGACATGGAGTCGATGAGGTACAAGGCATTATGTTTTTGGATATAATCATGTAGTACGTTGTCATCATAAGTTGTATCGGGTGATAAAAACCTCTGGATCTCATCTACATCTTTAGGACCGATATATGCACTCAGTGGGCAGGCAGAGGAAAACAAATCTGCCCTGTGTAGCGCATATATGAAAGAGCCACCTCCACCCATAGATAAACCTGCTACGGCACGATATCTTTTTTCTGACTTGATGCGATAGGTCTCCTCTACATGCGGCATCAACTCATCAAAGAAAAAGTCCTCATATCTCCAGTCGTCAGAAGGATCATTGAAGTATCCTCGCTGTCCAGTATTAGCATCTGGCATGATGATGACCATAGGCGTACTTTTTCCTGTTCTTATAGCCTCATCAGCTATCCTTCGCACTTCTCCAAATTGGATCCAACCTGTCTGATCATCCCCAGCACCATGCAATAGATATAGAACAGGGTAAGATCGCGAGCTATGATTATAATCTGGCGGTAGATATACTGCATATGCTCGTTCGCCACCTAAGATCTCGCTTTGCATCGTGAGATGATCCATAACAGTCCCATACTGAGCGGATAGAACAGAGGAACTAAAGACAGATATCCATATCAATAAGAAGATAGACTGCAAAGAAGAGATATATCTAATCATAGGTCTGTTCTATTTTTTGATCAACAAATCTAGCAACGTGATCTAACATCCACGTCCTATTATCACGACTATAGGCAAATCCGCAGTGCCCACCATATTCAGGTGTAAGTAAAGTTATAAATGGCAGAGTACTAACCAGCTCTTTGGGATAACACTTTGGACCTAGAAAGGGATCGTTTTTAGCATTGATCACAAGCGCTGGTATTTCTATCTGATGCAACCATTGTATGGAGGCGTTAGAGTCGTAGTAATCTTTGGCACCACTGTATCCCCAGACCGGGGCGGTATAGTACTCATCAAACTGATAAAGATTATAACACTTACGTAAATGTTTCATACTGATCTGACCAGGAAACTGCTTACTCTTCAGATAGACCTTGTATGCTAGACTTTTTAAAAAGAACGCCTGATAAAGATAGTTGTCCCACTTCAGTAAATGCTTGGAAGCGTCGTCCAAATCCAAAGGTGTGCTGATACCGACCACGCTGCTCACTCTTGAGTTTACACGATCAGGATGCTCTCCAGCATACTTGAGTACCAGATTGCCACCAAGACTAAAACCTACAAGTGTTATCTCATCATAATCAGCAGTATGTTGATCTATGACAAAATATAAATCACGAGTAGCGCCCGAGCTGTACATCTGCAGGTGTCGGTTAGTCTCACCACTGCAACCTCTATAATTGATGGATAGGATATCCCATCCTTCATGCATAAGATGTTCTGCTTGCAGTAAAACATATACAGACCTACTATCACCTTCTAAGCCATGACATAAGATGGCAACACGGTTATGTCCATTTCTTAGGTAGTCGAGATCTAGAAAATCTCCATCAGGAGTTTCTACTCTTTTTCTTTCGTAAGGAACCTCAGGCTCCTTGCCAAATAGTGATGGTATGAATGTGCTATAATGAGCATGGCGATACTTTCTGGAAGGAGTAAAGTCGTGGTGCTCAAAAACTGCCATGCAGTACTATAATTATGATCTGCCGAGTATGTTCATAACGCGATCAGGATAGTCTGAGATAATACCATCAACACCAAGATCTAACATGGCTTGGATATCTTCATTTGCATTAACTGTCCAAGGGATCACTAAGATGCCCTTCTCATGGCAGTACTCGATATCCTCTTTCGTCAGTAGCTTAAAGTAGCAGCTGTAGATATCTGGCTTAAATCCTAGTTCACTAAGATTCTGTGATATAGGTTGCTCGTTTTCTATAAGTAGAGCAGTGCGTATCCTCGGCTGCTTACTCTTTACCATACGCAATGACTCGAGATCGAAAGATTGTATGATCGTCTGATCAAAAATGTCGAGCTCTTTAACTTCAGCTAGGACGAGGTCAACAAATGTCTGTCCATCTGGATGATAAATGTTATCAAAATCTGGAGCTCTCTTGATCTCTATATTAAAGTCTGGAAATGGAGTGCTGAAAGTGAAGGCATAGTGTCGAGCCTTATCTACGACTTGCTTCAAGAGTGGCTTGTAGGTCTTGACATTCTCTAGCTCGGGATATCTTTCATCAGGAAGTGAACCCACATCATACTTCTTGACTTCCTCATAATCCATCTTGTAGATGTTATGATTTTTCTCATCTTCTTCAGTGACGGGTGTTCCATCAGGTGCGATACTTAGTCCTGATCGAAAGTAAGGCTCATGTGAGACAAGTACTTTATGATCTTTTGATATGGCTAGATCTAGTTCTAGTGTATTGACATTGAGCTCTAGGGCTTTTTGAAATGCAGGAAGTGTGTTCTCAGGAAAGAGACCTCTGCATCCTCGGTGTCCTTCTACATCTATGGTTTTATTCATCTCTGAAGATTGATCTTGAGTTTCTTGTGAAGGTTTGCATGCTATGAGTAAGCAAGCTATCAGAAGAAGATATAAATTATGAATTCTCATCAAGGAGTGTGTTGATCAAGATCTAAATTTAGCCAAATAAAAAAGGAGATACTCTCTATGGAGCATCTCCTTATGTCTGTCTTATATTATGCCTTCTTTATCTAGAAGTATACACCACCAGATATGGCGAATCCATCGCCACCGCCAATTACGATCTTAGGTTCTATATAAATTTCTAAACCACCATCTAGTGGTAGAGTCGCGCTGATACCCAGATTAAGTCCTATATCAGAGTTGCTGACTCCAAAAGCGCTTACACTGAAAAAATTCAAACCCGCAAAAGGTGCCAAAGCGAAAGATTCAACTTCGCCGAGCTCTAAGCCATAGTAATGTACGTCAGCATCTATACCCCAAGAAGTAAATCCTGATGAGAAGTAATAGGAAAAGGTACCTTGACCAGCGATTTCATCTGAGAAAACATTATGAGCTTTCCCTTGGAGCCCAAAGTCATTAAAAAATTGAGCGCCTGCACCAAACTTGAACTGGGCAGAGGTGATGACGCTTAAGCCGATCATACAAACGGCGAGTGTGATTATTCTTTTCATTATGCTTAGATTTTATTGGTAATACTTTCGCAAAGTAAAGGAATTCATGGGTGTCATAACTACCCATTTTCTGTTATTTTCATTCGAAATGATTCTTAAGTACTTTGAACTTCTGATGTTATATATGCATTATTTTATAATATTTGCGCAAGCGTAATAAGTAGATATCTAGCCTATGCGAGCTAATCGGCTCATAATGAACATAGTGATTGCTTCCATACTTGGGTTTGCGATATGCCTTCTGATTAAGTCGATCACGATACATCGGGACATACAGTCTAGTGCCGTCTTTGTGGCCGAACTTGAAAAAGATATCAAGCCTGGACAGCGTATGACAGCAGAGAGTCTACTTAAAGATATAGATGAGATAGACGCAAGTAGTATACAGCTCAAATCAGCCTCAGCAGCGCTAGAAGAGATGAAAAAAGATATGCCAGAACTGGATTACTTATCAGATAATCCATTCAGAGATATCATCACCTTCCAGACAACCGATCTGAAGGCTCGAGATGTAGATCAATGGAAACATCAGATCACAGATATAGCTGGTGTGAAGGAAGTTTACTACGACAGGGCATTACTCGATCAGTTAGCAAAGGACAGTGGGAGACCGAGACTAGGAGTTGCTGCACTTGCCCTGTTGATTTTAATCGGTTCTCTTGTCATCTTATCACTCAGGATCCAAAGAGATCTAAGATCATATCATGAAGAGGCCAAGATCCTATCTCTAGCAGGCTCAAGTGATGGCGAACTTATCAGTCATCGAAGAGCGTGGTCTTCAAAGTGGGGAGGAATCACAGCAGGGCTAGCGAGTCTGGTGATGCTGGTTAACATATTATTTATGAACACAACTTTGTTGGACGGTATAGAAATCACGTTATTGCAAAGTATAATATCTATAGCCATCATGGCTGTGATGGTTGTCGGGGCACATACCCTTGTGACCCATCAGTCTTTAAAGGCATATTTTGCTCAACTTAACCCTTCAGTCAAAAAGTGACAGATAAAAAGAAGAAAAAGGTCATTGCTACTGGCAAGAAAAGTGCTTCTCCCAATGAGAAGAAAAAAGTAATAGCCACTGGTAAGAAGAGTACTCCTGCTAAGGAGAAGAAAAAACTCAAGCCTACTCAATCGAGGAGAAAAAAGTCAACTAAGTCCACGTCTTCTCGCGAACTCGTTTTTGATAGAGACAACTATAAATGGATGTTGATCGGACTTGCAGTCATCTTTCTAGGTTTCTTTTTGATGGCCGGAGGTGCTATGCCGAGTCCGGATGTATGGGATGAAAGCTTGATCTACAGTCATCGACGTATCACCCTAGCTCCTATAGTTCTCTTGATAGGTCTCGGGATAGAGGTCTATGCGATATTCAAGTAATACTTGATGATAGAAATCCTCAGATCCGCTCTGCTTGGGCTCGTGCAAGGCCTAACTGAGTTTTTACCTGTAAGTAGTAGTGGTCATCTAGAAATACTCAACGCACTACTCGGATCATCGAGCAGTCTTGATTCTGATCTGGCTATGGTCATACTTGTTCATGTGGGTACGGCACTGAGTATACTTTATGTGTATCGCAAAGACATCTGGGATATCATACGTGATGTATGTACGTTGAAGTGGACAAGTGAAAGCAGATTGGCTACTGAGATCATCATCTCGATGATACCTGCTATGATCATTGGTCTTGCATTTGAAGAACAACTAGAAGAGTTATTCAGTGGGGGTATTTGGATGGTAGGCATCTCGTTGATCTTTACTGGATTAGTACTATGGGCCACACCTAATATCAAAGATCAAGATGAAAATATTGGATGGAAAAGAGCAGTACTGATAGGCGTCGCTCAAGCCATAGCAGTATTGCCAGGCATATCAAGAAGTGGCATGACGATAGCAGCAGCTCTGATGCTTGGTGTAGGTAAGAAGGAGGCTGCGCGGTTTTCTTTTTTGATGGTACTCCCAGTGATACTTGGTAAGGCACTGTTAGATATAGTCAGTGGTGACATGGGCATAGGAAGTGGACAACTCATTCCTGTCCTGACAGCTCTCGTAGTTTCTTTTGTCGTAGGTGTGATAGCATGTAAATGGATGATCAAGCTTGTCCAAAAATCCAGCTTGCGATACTTCGCTATCTACTGCGTCGCACTAGGCATGATCGTCATAGGTGCAAGTATGTATGGATAATATCATATCTAAAGATTCGACCTTAATAGAGGACCATCTCCTAGATGGAGCTATGCTGTTAGTTGACAAGCCACTAGGCTGGACATCCTTTGATGTAGTCAATAAGCTCCGCTATACCATCAGACATCGACTAGGAAGAAAGAAATATAAGGTAGGCCATACGGGTACGCTAGACCCACTAGCAACGGGGCTCCTCTTGATCTGTATCAGCAAATACACGAAGAAAATAGAAGGACTCATGGGCTACGGCAAGTCCTATGAAGCAGTCATACATCTGGGTCGAGATACGCCATCTATGGATGCGGAGTCGCTACCTCATATCTACTATCCTGATATCGACATATCATCCGAAGAACTACTTGCTGTACAAAAACAATTTACTGGTACGATCTCTCAGATACCACCGATGTTTAGTGCTATCAAGATCGGTGGTCAAGCCCTCTATAAAAGTGCGAGACAAGGTAAAGTCGTGGAGCGTCCGCCTCGTGATATAACGATCCATGATCTGACCTGTAGACTGGCAGATCCGTCTCATATACAGCTTGAGACCACATGCAGTAAGGGTACGTATATCAGGGTGCTGGCAGAAGACATCGCCCATCAACTAGGTACTGGAGGTTATCTATCATATCTACGACGTACAAAGATTGGGACCTATGACGTTAGTGATGCATATCAAGTTGAGGACCTCGTCCAGATCATACAACAGGTTGATATCAAAAGTCTATGATTCTTACCGCTGAACAAATCCACAAATCCTATGGTACCCAAGTGGTACTAGATGGAGTAGACCTTACCCTCGAAAAAGGCACGATCACCGGGCTACTCGGACGTAACGGCGCTGGTAAGAGCACCTTACTTAAGATCATCTCCGGTATCAATCAACCTGACCGAGGTAAGTTAGATATCAAAGACTTAGACATCGCCTATATGTCCGAGCGTAATCCGCTCTATCCTCACATGTACGTGATGGAGTATCTAGGATGGATCGCCGACATAAGATCAGTCCACGATAAAACTTCCAGGTTAGCTTGGGTCGTAGCTCAAGCAGGACTAGAAGAAGTAAGAACCAAGAAGATCAGCCAACTCTCTAAGGGATATAGACAAAGAGTTGGATTAGCAGCGACTATCATCAGCGATCCTGATGTCATCATATTAGATGAACCGATTAATGGCTTAGATCCGGTCCAGATCAAAGAGTATAGATCTTTGATCAAGTCTCTTTCTACCGATAAGATTGTCATCCTTTCATCTCATCTCCTACAAGAGATAGAAGCTATCTGTGATGAAGTGCTTCTGATAAAGGATGGACAGATATCTCGACATCTCACAACTCAGCATAGCTCTGAGAGTGCGTATCAAGTGAAGCTGTCTTTAGATAAGGAGATGGAGACAGAAGCATTGCTTGACTTAGAGGGAGTCACTTCTGTAATGCCCGATAGTGAAGGCGATTATCTGATAGATGTCTCGTCTTCTCAAGACATTAGATTAGAGATATGCGATGTGGTGATCGCAGCAGGTAGAAGGATCAGAGAGCTGTCACGACAGAATAAGAGTCTACAAGAGATATTCGATAACTGATGGTAGCGCTGATCAAAAAAGAATGGAAGGACTTCTGGACTAACAGCTTTAGTCTAGTATCTGTGGGCGTCATCATCCTACTTACATTTTTGTTTTTGTGGATATTTCCTGACTCCAGTTATGATACTTACGGATATGCAGAAGGAGACCTTTACTTCGTGTTTATGTCCTATCTGTTATTGTTTATTGTGCCAGTATTTGCAGTAGGATTTCTTGCAGCAGAGTATAGATATGGCACAGAAGAGCTCATCAGATCCCTAGGTGTCAAATGGAGCAGTGCACTTCTTGCCAAGTTCATAGCAGCCATGTTGGTTTTGATCTTGATACTCATATTGACATACGCTCATTTATGGGTAGTAGGTGACCTTTCGATCACCGATAAGGGATCAGGAGCTTCACAGACTATCAGTTCGTACATAGGACTCCTCGGCATCGGCGGAGTCTATATAGCCTTATCTCTTTTGATCACAGCATATGTGAGACAGACCACCGCTTCCTATCTTCTTTCTGTATTCGTTTGCTTTATGATCTACATCGGCATATCTTGGATCGGAGCATTGGACATCTTTTCGGCAGACTTACAGTACAGTATCGATAGATGGAGCCTTTCATATCATGCAGATCAGTTAGCTCGAGGTATACTTAGATTGTCGAGTATCATTTACGTAAGTGGACTGATCATCTGGGCACTGTGGATGGCCGCTTATCGCCTTAATACAAGAGAGATCTGATGAAGGCGTATAAGTTGAGTCATATATTACTTTCTCTCGCACTACTGATACTTGTCGTGCTAGTTTCTCGATGGGTAGACATGCGATGGGATCTGACTGATGATAAGAGATACACACTCGCCCCTGAAGCCGCCGGATTAGTAAGCCACTTGGAGGAAGAGGTGGTGATTACTTCATTACTTGAGGGTGACGTGCCGAGTAGTTTTCGCTTACTCAAGTCCTATATCGATGACTATCTCTTTGAGCTCAAGCGGTACAATCCGCACATCCAGATCGTCTATCAAGATGTGCTCTCAGGTACGCCCGAAGAGAAGGAAGTATTTCAAAAGTTTCTATCCGAGAAAGGTGTGGTCCCGATCCGTCGTCAAGTGGCCAGCGATGAAGAAGTGAACCAGAACTTGTTGTATCCATACCTATCTATTCATACAGAAGATGATATCACTTTCGTAAATCTTCTAGAAAGTGCATCCATAGAATCAACCGAAGAAGAGAGTCTCGTAGATGCCCAGTTAGCATTCGAGTCTAATCTACTACGAGCCATCAAAAAGATCACGCGAAGATCTGCGCCTGACATCCATGTGCTTGGGGCCAAGGCTAGATTGATAGCAGAAGGATGTACAAGAGATAGTCGCTTCAGCAGTTATCGATATATAGCCAGCAATGCTTCTCGACTGCTATCAGAAGTCGATAGTGTCGATGGAGTCTTATGTGTAGTGAAGAAGGAGGATCTGCCAAGAGAAGATCTGCTGGCCATAGACGTGGCTGCGAGTAGGGGAGTACCCATCTTGTGGGCCATCGACAAGACTGATGTAACACTAGATAGCCTTCGGACTGCTACTGCTAGTTATCTCGCCACCGCTTACGAATACCGTGTAGAAGACTACCTCTTCAGAAGTGGAGTGAAGATCTCACCTACCTTGATTATGGACATCCAATCATCGAGGATCCCCCAAGTTGTCAATAGTGGTAGCTCGGCATCTCAGTCACGGATGTTGCCGTATCCTTTTCATCCCGTGATACTCACAGGTGATGCTAATCCGGTTCATGCCCGATTATCTACTCCACTAAGCACCTACTTTGTATCGCCGATAGAGCTTCTAGAGTATCCACGGTCTGTCATGAAAAAACCTTTGCTCACATCGGGTGCTTATAGTAAGTTGGTGCCGACTCCTCATCTCTTGGATTTTGGTTTTATGCAGAAAGCTCCCGACCCTCAAGAATATAATAAGGGCCAGCAGCTCATCTCAGTAGAATTGGAAGGAAGAGTCAAGCCCTACTTCTTAAATCGACTTACCCAAGAAGATAGAAACTTGTTAGATAGCCATCAGATTTCCTACAGGACCGATAGTCAGTACATCCATCAGATTGTTATATCAGATGCAGATTGGTTACTGCCGGCTGGCGATCGGAGAAGAAGCTTTTTCCCGATCGGGTTTAACGCCTATGAAAACCAGATGTATGATGCTAACGCGCAGCTACTGGTGAATCTGCTCGAGTATCTAGTTGATGGAGAAGAGCTCATATCCCTCAAAGAAAAAGTCTCTAGCATATCTTACCTCGATCGCCAAAAGCTCACTGAACAGAGTACTTGGTACTACTTTATTTTACTTGGTCTACCTTTGATAGTGTTGTTGTTTTTATACATCTGCTATCACCAGGTTAGACGACGCAAGTATGCTCTATAATTCATTCTTCTATTTTTTCTTCTTCCTTCTCGTCGGTGTACATGATGTAGACTGGGGATTTTATGGTCATCGACTGATTAATGAAACCGCAGTCTTCACCTTACCAGTAGATCTCATACCGCTATACAAGGGTAACATAGAGTTCGTTAGAGATCACTCTGTAGATCCTGATAAGCGTAGACATGCCTCGAAGCTTGAAGCTGTAAGACACTATATCGACTTAGATATCTGGGGTGAGTATCCCTTTGAAGAAGTACCTCGAACTTTCGAAGATGCTCTGTTAGCGTATGGTACCGCTTACTTGATCAATACTCAGACTCAGGACACACTTGATAGATGGACCAACGACGAGGTTTGGACTGATCTATTTACAGTAGATCAAAAGCAGATCCTCAAAGAGAATCTGAAGTTCAAGATCTTTGAGACATTAGATGAAGGTTTCCTGCAGGTGCCTAGAGCGTGGATGCCTCAGGGTATAGAAAGGGCGACTCATAAGATCATCTATATCGAGGAGTTTAGTCAGTACGGCATACTACCTTTTCATCTTGAGATCTATCAAAGCCGCTTGACCAGAGCTTTTAAAGCACAGGACTGGCCATTGGTATTGAGGCTGAGTACTGAGCTCGGGCACTATCTTTCCGATGCTCATGTGCCACTCCATACTACTGAAAATTATAACGGACAGCTCTCAGGACAGGAAGGTATACATGCCTTCTGGGAAAGCAGGATTCCTGAGTTATTTGCGATAGACTCTTATGATCTTTTTGTCGGTCGAGCCAAATATATCGATGACACTAAGGCCTACTTCTGGGATGTAGTCTTAGAGAGCCACACTCACGTGGATGAAGTCTTATCGAAGGAGCTAGAACTCAGAGCTACTTTTGCTAAGGATAGACAGTATTGTTATGAAGAGCGAGGAGCAAGAAATACCAGACTAGAGTGTCAAGAATATGCTGCGGCATATCAAGATGCCATGGAAGGTATGGTGGAAGATCGTATGAGAAAGTCTATACAAGGAGTTGGTTCATGCTGGTATACTGCTTGGACTGATGCAGGTCGACCTAATCTCGATCACCTTAGTCAGCAATCGAAGATCGACACTCTTGGAATTCCTTCAGTGGATGACTTACATAAGTAATACTCTCTCTTAAAAAAGAAAAGCCCCTTACCGATCTGGCAAGAGGCTTTTTATTCTGATTACAGTTAGGACTATTTCTTAGTCACGTTCACTGCTATTCTTCTGTTTTGAGCTCGTCCTTCTGGAGTATCGTTAGTCGCTACTGGGTGAGCGATACCATATCCTTCAGTTGTTATACGGCTACCATCTATACCTGCTGATACAAGAGCTGCTTTTACAGCATTAGCACGTGCAGCAGAAAGTCTCATGTTTGCCTCAGCGTTTCCAGTGTTATCTGTATAACCACCGATCTTGATAGTCATAGACTCGTAAGACTTGAGTATCTCAGTTATGTTAGAGATCTGATCCGCAGACTTTTCACGATCTATCGTTGCACTACCTGTAGCAAATGTGATTCTATCGAAGTTATACCACTCGTCCATGCTGATACCAGCACCAGAGTTGAGGAACTTGAGTAACTTATTCTCTACACCAAACTCTGGTATATTAAGTTCTACACCGTTAGCAAGTTTTGTACTAAAGAAATCACCAAGACCACTCATAGCGTCTCCTACTGCACCCGCAGCATCACTTGCTACATCACCTACTGCACTAGCAGCATCACCAGCTACATCTGCAACTGCGCCAGCAGCATCTCCTGCAGCATCTACTACAGAACCTGTTGCATCACCTACTGTCTCTACAGCACTTCCAGCAACGCTCTTTACGTCGTTACCGCACATCTTCCAGCCTACAAGTGCTAGAGCGAGTAGTCCTACAAGTGGTAGGATCTTCATCAGCATGTTGCCGCCACTCTTAGCGACATCACCTGCTACGTCTGCAGTCTTACCTGCTACATCACCAACGGCGGAAGCCGCAGCACCTCCTACAGCACCAGCTGTACCTACAACTTTACCTGCTGCGTCAGAAGCTTTATCCATCATGCTATCTCCTCTATCGAAGCCGATCATATCAGCGATACCTTGAGGCATAGCACCTGAGATGTTAGCTCTTTGACCTGTGAGCATGTCTACTAGACCAGTTGCGTTGAGACCTCCTTTTAGGATCTTCTTTCCTAAGTATCCCATGATCATCGGAGCAACCATGCCTATAAGTCCTGAAGAAGAACTTCTTTTCACGCCAGCTAATGAGCCAACGAGATCAAGAATGCCTCCTACTTTATCTCCGAATAAGGATCCTAATAATCCTCCTCCGATATCTTTTGGATCTCCTTGTGCAAGGTTGCCACCTCCTACAAGACCACCAAGATTATCTAAGAATCCAGCGTTGTCCTTATTGCTGACCATGTCAAAAATCTGACCCATGCTAGATGCATCACTTGACTTGTTGAGCATTCCGCCCAAAATAGTAGGAACTAAACTTCCTATGGCACTGCTGATACCACTCTCGCTTTCGCCGAGTGAACCTGCAACCTGCTTTACAAGCTGGTCGGTAACGAGACCTCCCAGGTCTTTAATAATATTCATAAATGTTGATTTGAAAAATGAGTACTAAGAATTGATATAAAAATTGGGTCGTACTTCGACCTGTTTTGATAAGATTGCTGACTATAGACTGCAGAATTAATAATGTTGATGGCGGTTCTTTTAATATCACCTATGTATATATGAGACGAAAGTACGATTGATTTGGTCACTTACAAGAAATTACGATGTGTATTTTTACGCTTTTAGGGTAGTTCTTTGTATAGTAGAATACATGCCACTTTATGGATGAAGATGAATATTGGACGATAGCTGGAGCAGGACTTGGGGAGTACAAAGAGAAAGGAAGTAAATTCCTCAGCTACCTCCATCCTTTTTCCCAAGTGACTGATCTTCAGGACTTTCTGCAGAAAATCAGCAAGGAGCACCCTAAAGCGAGGCATATATGTTACGCCTATAGAGTCGGTATCAAAGGAGAGATTACGCGATCTACAGATGACGGAGAGCCATCAGGTACTGCTGGTAAACCCATACTTAATGTCTTATTGAGCCAAGAAGTCTCTGATGTCTTTTGTGGAGTGGTAAGATATTTTGGAGGCACGAAGTTGGGCACGAGCGGATTGATACGTGCTTACAAAAGTGCAGCTGAAGATGCTTTCTTGTCGATTGAAAAGAAGATAGTGACGATAACATCAAAACTACTGATCAGTTATCGATCTGAAGACATGGGATTGCTTTACACAACTCTGAAGCGACATGGATGTGATGATATCACGCAACTCTGGGAGCAAGGACCACAACTGAAAGCTGAGGTGCCTAAAAGCAAGGCTGCCTATATCCGCAAGTCATTGATCGCTTCAAGTCACGGCTATGAGGTCTCAGATATTACAGAAGACTTCGTCTCAGATCGAATCAAGATCAAGATAACTTCAGATTAGTAATTGTGCTTACCGATATTCCATCCCTTATGACCCAGTAGCTGATCTCCATCTTGGCCAGCTGGTCCTTCTAATTGTGTACCCATGCTGTCATTCCATCTATTGAGATAACCGAATAGGGCGATCACTCCAAGAATCTCTACGATCTCACCTTCGTCCCAGTGTTCTCTCATTCTATCTGAGATCTCATCATCGACTGCATTTGGTACGCTTGAAGCTGCGATAGCCAAGTCAAAGGCTGCACGCTCGCCTTCAGAAAATGCCGAGTACGTTTTATAATCCCATATATGCTGCAGCTTATCTTCTTCAGAGCCATATCTAACGGCTGCTCTGATGGCATGAGCCTCACAATATCTGCATCCTGTTGTCATGCTCGATAAGTAGGCGATCTGGCGCTTTAGTGCGCTTGTGACACGACCTTTATTTTCCATGACGGCTTGATTCATCTCTACGAAGGCAGACGCTATCCGTGGTCTGTGCATCATAGTAAAGAGGCTATTGGGTGTAAACCCAAGCGTTTCTTCATAGAATTCAGCCATCTCAGCTGCTTGAGGTGTTGCGTTTCTATCCAGTGGGTGTACGAGTGGTTGTTTCATCTAAATTAACTTTCAGTCTTACGGCAAACATATAAGTTTTCCGGAAGGGGGTTACATTTGTCAGTATTATACCGTTATATCAATATGAAAAAGACTATTCCATCATTGTCAGTTCTTATGCTCGCACTTCTACTTATCAGTTGTGGAGGCAACGAACCTGCAGTTCCTAACGAACAAGCTCTAGAGGCGATATTTGCCAACTTTGGCGACAATCCTGAATTTGACGAATTAGGTTTCTATTTCTCTATAATAGATCAAGGTGACGGCGAGCCAGTTACACTAGATGATTTTGCCGTCGTAAGTCAGATTACCTATAACGCTGAAGGGCAGCAGACAGGTACGACTGGATCTTTACCCGCAGCAGTAAATGTCGGAGTCCAAGCCGCGGTCGTAAGTGAGAGTCTTATCAAGTTGAATACAGGCGGGACGATCAGAGTATATATCCCAGCGACAACTGGCAATGCTGCTCAGACTGCAGTATTCGATCTATCAGTACAGAGACTTTACGAAGATGTAGTTGACTTTAACACCACATCCATCGAAGAATATGTGGCTGCAGAAGGATTAAATACGATCATCTCTGAAGATGGATTGTATTATACGATAGATGTAGAAGGAGAAGGAGACAATCCAGTTCCTGACTCACGTGTATCCGTGATCTACACAGGTTTCTTCTTGAATGGAGATGTCTTTGACTCTAGCAATGGTAATCCGATCACTTTTGGATTACGAGAAGTAATCCAAGGATGGACGCTCGGTATCCCTCTTTTCAAGCCAGGTGGGAGTGGGACGCTCATACTTCCTTCAGGACTTGCCTATGGTGAAGTTGGTAACTCAGGTATACCTCCTAACTATCCGATAGCATTCACAGTAGAACTTATAGAAGTCGAATAATTAACGACTTGTTATTTTCGCCCAGTCTGCGTGGACTAGTTGAAAGTAGTGGTATCTTTGCGCTCTACTAAAAACCAGTCTATACTTGACTACGCTCGAATACTTCGATGCATTTCTAGATCAGTGTTTTGATGTCTTCTTAAAGAAGAATGCTGACTACGGAACGTCATGGCGGGTACTTCGCCCATCATCCATCACAGATCAGATATTAATTAAGATATCTCGACTTCGCTCTATCGATGAGAAAGGCGAACAAAAAGTCAATGATCCCATAGAAGGAGAATTTTATGGGCTCATCAATTATTCTATTATGGCCTTGATTCAACTAGATCGGGGATCTAACGTTGACACAGAGATGCCCATAGACGACCTCAAGTCAGCATTTGGCAACCAAGCCAAGATTGCTCGCAGTCTTCTCGACAAGAAAAATCATGATTATGGAGAAGCATGGAAGATGATGCGGTTGTCTAGCATCATAGATATCATATTGATGAAGGTCCATCGCATGAAGAGTATAGAAGAAAATCAAGGTAAGACTCTGATCTCTGAAGGTCTAGATGCTAATTACCTCGATATCATCAACTACTGTGTTTTTGGTCTTGTTAAGTTATCCGAAAATAAAAAATAAGGTATGACACTAGGTACCATCATAGCCATGGTGGCTATAGCTGCTATTGTATTCACAGTACTAACATGGTTGGTGCTCAAGCAGCAAAAATCTCTGATCATGTCATATGCTCAGAACTTCTGTGGAGGATTCTTCATTTTTTCCGGCATGGTTAAGGCTGTAGACCCACTTGGATTAGCATATAAGATGGAGCAGTACTTTGAGCAGTTCGAGTTTGTCTTCGACGGCACTTGGTTTAGCTTCTTATCATCGATGTTTCCGATACTAACAGACTATGCTAGTGGTCTGTCGGTATTCATTATCACATTTGAGATCGTACTAGGCATCATGCTTATCATGGGCCACAAACCCAAGTTCACTGCGTGGTCTTTTCTAGGGCTCGTGGTATTCTTTACAGTCCTCACAGGATTTACATTCCTGACTGGATATGTGCCTGGCGATGGCTCCTTCTTTAACTTCAGTAGCTGGGGAGCTTATGACGAGGCCAATATGAAAGTTACGGACTGCGGTTGCTTTGGAGACTTTCTCAAGTTAGAGCCTAAGGTCTCTTTCCAAAAAGATTTATTTCTACTAGTTCCGGCGTTATTCTTCATCTTCAGATCGAAGACGATGCACGTCATCGGCTCTTCTACGGTGAGAAATATCATCACCCTTGTGGCAACAGTCGGTCTTATCTACTTCTGCATCAGTAACTACGTATGGGATATCCCAGACAATGACTTTAGACCTTTCAAAAAAGGTGCTGATATCGCAGGACAGAAAAAACTAGAGGAGGACGCTGCCGCAAATGTGCAGTTCCTTGGAGTCAACCTCACTAATAAGACTTCACAAGAAAGAGTTGAGATAGACTATAACACCTACCTCTCCACTTTCAAGGACTATCCTAAGGAAGATTGGTCTGTAGATTACATACAGTCAGAACCAACTGTAGCACACACGAAGATCAGCGAGTTTGAAGTAACTGACCCTGATGGAATCAGTCTTAATGATGCGATATTAGGCTCTTCTGGTCCTGTGTTTTTGATCGTAGCTTATCAGATATATGGAGATGCTAACCCCAGTACGAGGATAGTCCGAGACACGAGTTATACGCTGGATACGATCTACGGTGCGGATCAGAATATCAGTATCGAGCGTTCGATACTTGGCGTCGACGAAAGAACAGAAGAATATACCGACTACTTGTGGAAAGATTATTATGCTAAGAGATATCAAGATGTTGTTACTCCATTTATCACCCAAGCAAGAGAGGATGATATCCCAGCCTATATAGCTGTAGGCGCTGATGCTGCGCAGATATCTGACTTTATAAGTGACATGAACTTGGACGTCATTGGAGGAGAATCTGATGATATTCTGCTTAAAACTATAGTGAGATCTAACCCAGGAATAGTGTTATTTGATAAGGGAGTTTTAGTAGACAAATGGCACTACAAACAATTGCCTGATTATACTGTCGTTAAATCTCAACATCTCGACCAGTAGTGTGGGATAATATTATACCTTTGACTCATATATCAGTTGAAACCTATTAATGCTTAGCAGAAGGAGCGTACGCATAAAAGCCATGCAGCTACTCTTCTCCGTAAACCGAGATGAGCAGCTAGACCTAGAGGAGGCTAAAAAGAGATTCTGGACTTCGATCGAAGACACTTACAGACTCTACCTGCTCAATCTTATGGTCATAGTGAGAGTTACCAAGACGGCAGCTGATGACATGGTGAAGAGAAGTGCCAAGAGACTTCCTACAGATGCCGATAAAGTCTTTACCGACAAACTATACAACAACAGTCTTATCAAGAATCTTGAGCAGAACAAACAGCTGCTCAAAACCGCTAAAAGTTTAGGCTTTAATGAGTCGCTCGATGAAGATTACTGTAAGAAGATCTACAATGAGTTCTTGAAGAACGATATCTATCAGAACTACCTAGCGAACGAAAGCACTAATAAAGAACATCTCGAGGTACTCTTAGAACTCTTCAGGTTCTGCAGACAAAATGAACTCTTTAACGAGATCATGGAAGATCACTACGGCACCTGGCAAGATGATAAGAGTGTTGTAGTAGGATCAGTCAAAAAAACACTCAAGAGACTCCCAGAGGTAGATGATGCTTTTATCAAAGATTACCAACCTGCCGATGAGACGGTGAATGAGTTTGGCTTTCAGCTACTCGTCAGAACACTCGAAGGAGATAAGGCCTTACATGAGTTGATAGAGCCGACCCTCAAAAATTGGGACAGTGAGCGTCTTGCGATTATAGATATGATCTTACTGAAGATGGCCACATGCGAATTCACGGCATTCGAAAGTATCCCTACTAAGGTGACGGTCAATGAGTACATCGACATCGCTAAAAACTATAGCACGGCTAAAAGCAAAGACTTCATCAACGGAGTCCTAGATCGGATCATGAAGGACTTGCAAGAAGCAGGCTCTATCAAAAAAACTGGTAGAGGTCTGGATTAATGTCAAGTACTACCGATATCATACATATCCTTGATTTTGGTTCTCAGTATACTCAGCTGATAGCTCGACGCGTAAGAGAGCTTGACACTTACTGCGAGATCCGTCCCTACAATACTGACCTTTCTAATCTTCAAGATGCTAAGGGCATTATCCTATCTGGTAGTCCTTGTAGCGTCAATGGAGAAGAAAGACTCGATGTAGATATCAAACATCTCAGTACGATAGCACCTATACTAGGCGTCTGCTATGGCGCTCAGTACATAGCTGATGTATACGGAGGGAAGGTGTCAAAGTCCGAGAAAAGAGAGTATGGCAAAGCCATGGTGTCCGTCGATGAGACGCATGTCTTATTTACGGAAGTGGAACAAGAAAGTCAGATGTGGATGTCTCATGCCGATACCATCTTAGAGCTCGGCGCAGGTTTTCAACCTATCGGTAAGACAGCTAACATACCATATGCGGCCTTCTCATATGATGGAGAAGAGCATCCGATTTTTGGGATCCAGTTTCATCCCGAGGTGACACATAGCTTAGAAGGCTCCAAGGTGCTCAAGAACTTCATCGTCCGAGTATGTGGCGTCAAGCAAGGGTGGTCTTCGGACTCATTTGTAGATCAAGCCGTCCAAGAGATTAAATCGAAGGTAGGCGACGATCAAGTTTTATTAGGTATCTCCGGAGGGGTGGACTCGACAGTCGCTGCGATGCTCATCCACAAGGCCATAGGTGATCAACTCACCAGCTTTTTTATCAATAACGGCCTCCTGCGTAAAGGCGAATTTGAAGAAGTCTTGACCTCCTACAATGAGCTCGGCCTCAATGTCAATGGCATAGACGCTAGCTCAGACTTCTTGACAGCTCTAGACGGCGTCGCAGATCCAGAGCGCAAGCGTAAGATTATAGGAAAGACATTTATCGATGTGTTTCTCAAGGAGGCGGACAAGCTGCCTCAAGTGAAGTGGTTGGCACAGGGTACGATCTATCCAGATGTGATCGAGTCGGTGAGTGTGAAGGGCCCATCAGCCACGATCAAGTCGCATCATAACGTCGGCGGATTACCTGATTATCTCGAGTTAGATCTGCTGGAGCCATTGCGGATGTTGTTCAAAGATGAGGTAAGAAAAGTAGGTAACTCCTTAGGCTTACCTTCCACTTTCGTAAATAGACATCCTTTCCCAGGACCGGGATTAGCGATCAGAGTATTAGGTGAGATATCAGAAGAGAAAGTACGACTGTGTCAAGAAGCAGATAAGATCTATATAGACTGTCTGCGTAAGTACGGGTGGTATGATAAAGTATGGCAAGCTGCAGCTATACTGTTACCAGTCAAGAGCGTAGGTGTCATGGGCGATGAAAGAACTTATGAGTATACTTGTGCTATAAGAGCAGTGAATTCTGTTGATGGCATGACTGCAGAATGGAGTAAATTGCCATACGAACTGCTCGCTGAGATATCTAATGAAATTATCAACTCAGTAAAAGGAATCAATAGGGTCGTCTATGATATCAGTACTAAACCGCCTGCTACGATCGAGTGGGAGTAGCCTCCTGATCATAACATGTTTGTTATACGTAGCTTGCTCTCCGACCACGTCATCTACAGCGCGCACAAGTGTCATAAAGAAAGATGACCCTAAGACTTCAGCTCCTACAGTGGAAGTCATAGAAGTAGATACCATCCAATGGACTTGGGCGGATGAAGAAGTATATCCACCTATTACTTCTGTAGAGAGCGAGGTAGCCTCTTTTGCACTAGATAATGTCACTAAAGACCGGTACGAGATAGCCCTCTTGCTGCCTATGCGTCTACAGCAGAATGTCCCTAACCTTGATAGAAATAACAAGAAGTTCGCGGACTTCTATGCAGGTCTAAAGATGGCCGCGGCAGTACCAAGTGACCTTAACGCGAGTATCACAGTATATTATACTAATCGTGATCAGAGCAAACTCGATGAGATACTCTCATCTTGGAGCTTCAGAAAGCCAGATGTCATCATTGCTTCTTATGAAAGAGACCTCATCAAGAAGACGGCAGACTTCGGACTAGAACATCGCATACCGGTGATCAGTCCATGGTTGTCTAGTACTTCCATAGCAGAAGATAATCTCTTTTATCTACAGATGAGGCCAAGTATAGATGAATACTATAAGGCTATCCTCGATCAACTCGAAGGTAACTTTGAGCATGACGAAGTACGCATAATACAGCGCGCTGATGGCTCCGATAAGGCCAAGTCGATGGTGTTACAGCGCCTCCAAGAAGAAAAATCAGATGTGCCTATCGTCTCGCCTTATGAGACATTAGATATCGTGATCGACTCGCTCATGGACGCCGAGGCCAATGTATTTGATACAACCTTAGTGCAGGGTGTAAAGGCATTTGTATTGCCTAATTATAGCTCTCGCGATGACAGATATGTATATACCACTCTCCGTAAGATGTATGGCGAAAAACTTGGTCGTGACTTTACGGTCTTTACGATGCCGATAGCGATCCGATCAGATCGTGTAGACATCAATATCCTTAAAAACCTAGATATCCGTACTCCTGACTTCAGGTTTCCGGATATGCAAAATCCAAAGGTGCAGGAGTTTAGAAAGTCTTATCTCGCTGAGCAAGGTCGACTTCCAACTGAGGATGCATTCTATGGCTATGATATGATGTTGATGTTGGCGCATGGCCTCGCTAACTATGGTCAGTACTTTCATTACTTCATGGCTGGTGAGCAGTTAGAACTCCTCCAGATGAAGGTGCATATATCGCCATTCTATAAAGAAGAAGATCAGGAGCGCCCTAACTACATGGCCAATGATCACCTCTATATCATAGAGTACATCCGAGATCACTTCGAACTATCAGATAGACTGTGATAGATATCACAGATGAACGACTGGAGAGATTCAAAAAAGTAATCGGTGCTCGACAGTTGGATCTCACGATCATCCTTGAGGATGTACATGATCCTCATAATATCGGAGCTGTACTTAGGACTTGTGACTCCGTAGGTATCCATGAGATATATGTCATCTATAATGACCCTAGACTTCAAGAACGAGGTGTCAAAGTCGGACACAAGAGCGCATCCGGGGCTAATCAATGGATCGACATACACTATTACGAAGACGTAGATGCTTGTATCAAGCAAGTACGATCTCAGTATGAAGCCATCTATGGGACCCACTTAGATAAGCAGTCTAAGAGCCTTTACGAATTAGATCTTGTTACGTCTTGTGCCCTAGCCTTCGGTAACGAACATGCTGGACTATCAGCGGCACTAGCAGATCATCTGGATGCTAACTTCATCATACCACAGCACGGTTTCGTCAAGAGTCTCAATATATCAGTCGCCTGTGCCGTCAGTCTTTATGAAGCACAAAGACAGCGTTTGTCTGCACAGAAATACGATGGTGCTTATGGAGCACATGATATCCATGAAGATATCCTTGAAAGCTATCGCGAGACCCACTCTAATAAGAAGATACCCAAGTAGTTAGCTTCAACATTTATTCTTCCAATTTGACAAGAAACTCTCTGGGATTCATGATCGAAAGTTGACTCGATCGAAAGTCTTTGGTATTTCTCGTGACTATTATTTTATGGTTAGACTCAATGGCACAGAAGTTTTGTATGGCATCTTCAAAGTCTTTGAATGAAGATTTTCGTGCTGATAGAATTGTGGATTGTGCTACGGATTCTACATGCACGAGCTGTAGAATTTATCTGTCTAAGAGTAAATCCAAGATGATGTTGGTATCTAAAAAAGCCTTTTTCATCAAAGATGCTTTTCGATGAGTTCTTCTTTTAGTAGCTCTTTGTATGTAAATGACGTGTGTTCTAGTATGACAGAGCCCTTGAGTTCTTGGATGAGCTTATTCTTATTCCTTTTATGTTTCTGGTCCT
>CAZXIE010000037.1:23224-26729 GCA_964640065.1 uncultured Saprospiraceae bacterium | reverse complement strand
CGGCAGGATTCGAACCTGCAACCGCCTGATTCGTAGTCAGGTACTCTATCCAGTTGAGCTACGCAGCCGAATTGGGGCGCAAAATTAGGATAATTAACTCATTTATGATAGTCCTGATATCAGAATGTTGATATCATCTCTATTCTCTATCTGACAATTCTGATACTTTCTGTATCTCTGATGCCATTAGCTACTATACTTACATGGTATATACCGCTTGGTAATTCTCCAGTATTGATGTTATGTGACCTCTCTTCAGCTAAAGATGGGACTATCGATACATTATAGACTAGTTGTCCGATACTGTTATGCACTTGAAAGGACACATTCTTTTGTTCATCAAGATCAAACAGTACGGTTAAAATGCTGGCATCTCCCGACTGAATGAGATTTGTTATCTCAAATTCTCCAAATGGGCAAATCATCGTATTGGGCGAGAAGGATACCGTTGTATCCGCACTACACAGAGGGTTTTCCTCATCTACTACGGTTAAGATATAGTCTCCTGATGGTATCTGACCTATGTCGGGCAGATTACCAGAAAATTCGCTTCCAGATCCTGTTAAGTTGAATAATAGTTGGCCAGTAAGATCACGCCCAGAGGCAGTTACCATAAGGGTAGCATCTGAAGCATCTTGACAACTCTCCTCCATAACGAGAAGGTCATCGATATTGATCTCACAGCACTGACCGAAAGCTGCATCTACTGCTTCTAAGCTTGTCAGAGCATTAAGAACACCTCCACTTACCGAGAGTGAAGAAAGAGCTGGGACACGAGTGACTCCTTCGAGTATGGCTGCCTTTACTTGTAGGGCTACAGACTCAGGGTCATCTATAGACCTTTGGAAGGTTTCTTCACACATCAGATTATACATCAAGGAGATCACTCCTGCTACATGAGGAGCAGCAGCAGAAGTCCCAAAAAACATCTCGTCTACACCGTTATTCAAGGTTATACTTAAGACTCTATCTCCCGGGGCTCCTAGGTCTATGCCTACCTCTCCAAAACCAGCATTTTGGTTGATCTCGTTATTTCGTCCTGTATTAGTCGCAACTACTAAAAAATCTGAAGGGCAGGTACTTGGAAGGTCTCCTACTACATCTACATTGACACCATTGTTGGCAGTTGATCCAACACTTATGATGCCTACACTACCTAGTAAGTCAAAAACTTCGCACCAACCAGGAGCATCTTCCGGAAATCTCTCATCGATACCACCACTATAGTTGGTAACAACGACATACGCACCTCGCTCTCCGTTAGTTTCATTAAAGAGCTTACGTTGCTCATAGATATATTCATAGGATCTGATGATATCGCTTACCGCAAATTCTCCAAGTCTTCCACCACTTGCTAGCATGATCTTTACATCCCAGTTGACTCCTGCCATCTGAAGATCGTTATCAGTAGTAGCACCGATGATGCCTGCTACACTTGTACCATGATCAGCCACAAGGTGATTGTCATCACCAGCACGAGCATTCCATCCTTGACGATCATCTATAAAGCCATTGCCATCATCATCTAAGCCATTATCAGGGATCTCGTCTTCATTGATCCAGATAGATGACGCTAAGTCTATATGATCAGCTTGAAATCCATCATCTAGAAGTCCGACTACGATATCATGACCGAAGATGCTTTGACCTCCAGTGGTGATATCCCATGCTTCTTCCATATTTATATTGTCGAGTGCCCACTGTGAGGCCTCTCTTGGATCATTAGGTAATCTTCTGTTATGGGCGATCAGGTCATCCTTGATATAGCGAACCCCTGATAAAGCAGATATGCTAGACTTCAGTGATTTCTTTTGAGAACCTCTTGCGGTGATTTTGTAGAGGTTGAGGTCTTGAAAGATTGATTCTACAGAGTAGATGTCACTAGAAAAACTAGACAGTACTTCTGAAGGGTTGTGATGATCTTCAAGACAGAGTATAAAAGACGCCTTTTCTTGAGTAAATGCGGCGGTATGAGCTATAGTCAAGATGACTAAGGCACAAAACACCTTCAATAATTTCACTTTAAGCATAAATAGAATTTCGCCTATCAGATATAAACGACGTCTGAACTATCTTATTGGCAAAAAAACCGGCAGTTACTTGGATGTAACGATGGCGACCTTATTCTGAGAGGACGCTATCCTAGATATGTTATTGATACCAGTTGATGAAAGATCTTTTATTTTCTTCCATCGAGTACTTACTGATGGTATGTAAGTCATCAGTGTCGCACCGTCGGCCGCTATCAAGTGACCATTATGAAGTATCTCAAAATCCTGCTGCCCGTCGATAGCGGGAGCAATACGCTTAGACCTGCCAAGATAGATGTCATAACTCCTGATGTCATCTCCTTCTGGCGACTTTTGGATATAGTAGATATGCCCTTTATCATCTGACTTTAGGCACCTTCCGATATCAGAAGCGATCCGTGTAGAAGTATGACTTCTCATGTCGTATAAAGCGAGATAAGGTGTCTCTGACACGATGAACATGGCTATCCGATCTCTCGTCACCCAGGTATAGTAGCCTATATCTTCTACATCTGGTATGACTAACTCACCTGAGGTGCTACGATCTGTTGGATAAGACCAAAGTACCTGAGGTACTTGTGGGCTATCATCTAGTTCTTGTCGGACTACACTGAAGTCTAAGCCAGATGACATAATAATAGGAGAGTACTCACTTTCTTCTGTTTGAGTGATGCGTGTTATTCGATTCAGACGAGTATCGAGTTCTAAGATATCAGTCAGTCCAAGGCTTTGATAACTAGATGTGATGAGGAGATGATCATCATCTACAAAGTGAGGTTGGTTGTTATATCCGTCTGGGTTGAATCCAGTTACGAGCACTGGATTATCGATAATAACTTTTGCTTCATTTGCCTTGAGCGATAAAGTATATATCTGCGTCGAGGGAAGTTGTGCTGATAAGGTTACTGCACATAGGAAAAGAGCAAGGAGGATTGATGTCTTCATTAGATATCGCTTACAAACTTGAAGATTCTGTTCCATCTGATTTTTCCATCTTTCGAACTGAACCATATGATAGAAGGCTTACCGACTACGTGGTCAAAAGGTACGAAGCCCCACATACGTGAGTCTTCAGAGTTCTGCCTGTTATCACCCATCGCCCAATAATAATCTTGTTGGAACGTGTAAGAGTCTGCAGCCTCTCCGTTGATATAAATCTGATTAGATTTAATCTCCAAATCATTATGCTCATAATCTCGGATGAGCTTTTTATAGAGCGATATGTTCTGCATGTTAAGAGGCGTGGTATCTCCTTTTTTAGGGATATAGATAGGTCCAAAGTTGTCCTCAGTCCAACCTTTAAAGTTCTGAGTATCATGGGGGAATATCTTTACTCCTGGAGAGCCGAGAAACCTCTTGGTAATAGCTACCGTAGGTGCCGCTTTCCGAATTTCCTCGGCTGTGCTATCACTTAGATAAAAGATATTTCTGCCATTGCCATTGTCACTGGTGAGTCCCCATTCTTCTCTTTTTTT
>CAZXIE010000037.1:0-23124 GCA_964640065.1 uncultured Saprospiraceae bacterium | reverse complement strand
AGATAGACACTATCACCTACAGGCCAATTAAAAACGAAAGGATCATTTCGCTCGACGGTACCTGATCCTAACCTGAAGTAGGGCAGAGATGGCGACTTGAGATATGACTCACTACCGACCTTAGGTATGGTGTTGTGAAGAAGAGGTATCATAGCTATCGTCTGCGGCGTCCGGATGCCGTAGCTCATCTTAGAGACAAAAAGATAATCACCGACTAGGAGACTGTTTTCCATCGAAGGAGTTGGGATCACATATGCCTCGAAGAAGAACATACGTATGAACGCTGCTGCAAAAACTGCAAATACAAGTGACTCAAACCATTCGCGAGCAATGCTTTTTCTGTACGGATTATTCTCAACAAGCTTCTTAACCTTACGGTCCTTCTTTGCTTTTCTTGCTGCTGAGAGATCTGTCTGATAATCCGCCTCTCTTGTAAGGATTGGACCAGTATACTTAGCAGACTTATCCTTGGAAAGAAAGTAAAAGCTAAGCGGCGCAAACAACACTCCTAGAGCAGCATCTTTGAGAGAGAATCTATCAAAGCTCCTGATCAGTGCTACACTTAGACCTGTAACGATAAATATATTTAGGACAGGCACTATTGTAAGAAGACCATACCACTTAGATCTACCTACCTTCTCAGCGATGTCCATGTAGTTAAGCACAGGTATCGCGCCCCGAGAAGCCTCCAAATCCAACTTTGGAAATAAGAGATACAGACTCACTGAGGTCAGTATTATAGATATGAGTAGGATAAGTAGGATAGCCACTAGAGCATATTTTTTGTGATGTGCAAATATAGAAAAGGAGTACTGTTAAGGCTTTTTTAATGTAGATGATCGAGTAGGATGGGTCTATCAATTGCCTTAATAACTCGACGAGCTACTATAATCATGAGTATCGATGAGCGTACTCTTATGCTGGACTTGTAGGAGATTCGGAAATACCAACAGATTAAAAATTCTTTAATATAAAATTTTTAATATGTAAGTGTCTGACATAGTGATTATTAGATCCAATTCTGTTAAGTAAATAGGCAAGGGTATAACCGTAAAATCATAAAAAATATATTAATAATTATAATAATATGTTTGAACACTATATATTTGCCTTAACTACCAGCGATAATTAGACCTAATAGTATCGCATCACGCGCAGACAGCACCTATATATATCAGGTGGACGCTTTGCAGTGATAACTTTCATATAGAGATGTGCGACACCTTGCTCACTAGAGCATTCTCAGGGGTTCGCTTATACATGTACTTAGAAGGGATACCCTTTTTTCAGATAAAAAGCTACACCGGGCGACCGGTATAAATATTGGACTAATGAGGAAGCGTTTAAGACAAGTCATGGACTGTCGTGGTGGTATTGTATATCTAGCCATGATATTTTTGTTTGCAGTGGGATCTACCACTACAGCACATGCAATCGATCACTACGATGATCTCCCCGTAAAAAGTGTAACATCTACAACCCTCTTCACTGGCACCGTGCCTGGTGCAGGAGAGTTTATAACGTTGGACTTTTCACCGCTCTCTATACCAGATGACCCAATGGTAGGAGACGAGGTGTGCTTTGAGTTTACAGCGACCAACACCTCCACAGATACACTGACCGGCGTACAAGTCAAAACTGACGGAGGAATAGTATTAAGCGCAAATTTCTTAAACGATGCAGTACTACTTCCAACAGGTGTAGAGAATCCTAATGCCAATACAAATACGGGTAGCGGCACCTTCGTATTTACAGGTAGCGGGTGTGCCATACTGACGGCGGACGAGATAGATTTTGGGTTTGCTATCAGACCTGTCAATGTAATGGGAGCCAATGAAGCCGGTGAGATGGTCACAGACTGTGTAGATGCTATATCCTGCTTTGGAGTAACGCTGACTTGTACTGATTATAACATCAGTTTAGATGCAGAGTGTGAGACACTCCTTACTCCAGAATTATTAAGAATTAATGTTCCTGATTCGCTCTACGGCAACCTCAGGATTAGAATAGAAGAAGCAGATGGATCCTTCAGACCTACGGCATTATTAACTAATGATGATGTAGGCACTTCCGTAAATGTGGTAGTGGATATACCTGGATGCAGTAATGTAGCACCATGCTGGAGTAATGCTAATATCGAATTCAAGCTCGGACCATCACAGATATGTACAGACCCAATAGAAGTAACTTGTCTAGAGAATATAGCGATCAGTGATCCTATCATAACATTTGCTTGTGGTAATACTGAATTTATCAGAGGTGAAGTGATCAGAGAGGATATCTGTAGGGGTGATACGCTATTCAGAGAGTCTGTCACATTTGCTGTGAGAGATGACTTTGGTAATATCTCTGAGTCTTGTACTCAGGTGAAGTATGTCACTCAAGCTAATATCACATCCGCTGATATCGACTACCCGGTAGATATGGAAGTTTCATGTGAAGCAACGTTCTTCAACGCTAGCGGAGAGGTAGACCCACGTATAGTAGGATCACCTTCTTTCCAAGGAGTTCCACTTTATAATAATCCAGATATCGTACAGCTATGTAATGTATTTGCAGAGTTTGAAGATCTTCAGGATATAGATGTAAGATGTCGCCGTACGATCATCAGAAGATGGATCGTATCCGAGTGGTTATGTGAAGGAGGGATAGGTAGAGATACAGGATTCCAGCGCATCATACTTAGAGATACTACTCCTCCAGTACTGAATCTGGGAGCAGATAGATTAGAGCTGTCTGCAAGTCAAGATAACTGCATGGGTATATTTGATATACCGGCGTTCACAGTAACAGATAATTGTCAAGTAGATTCATTAGTAGAAGTTGAAATCAGATATCCTGGAGGATCTAATATTATATCTGACGATCTGACTAACATCTTACTCCCTCTAGGATTGGATACGGTATTTTTCATAGCCAGAGATATCTGTGGCAATGAAAGCAGTGATACCATGTTTGTCAATGTCTCAGACGTCATTGCCCCAGTGGCAGTATGTCTAAGGGAGTTCGTGGTATCGATACCAGATGATAAAGCATGGGTAGATATTGAAGGATTTGATGAAGGTAGCTTTGATGCCTGTGACTTAGAGAGTAGATGTGTTGTCAGAGCTGATCATCAAGATTTATTCTTGAGTTTAGGACCTAATGCTGCAGGTTATCTAGTCTTCCAGGCATTCGATGAAGCACTGATGGCTGCAGATGCTAACGGGATGACATGTTATCGTGATTACTCAGAGGGTCTGACGATGACTAATGACGATGATGAGCTACTGATCAACGTAGATGATCTATGTACTCAGGCCATCCTCTTCTGCTGCTTAGACTCAGGAGTAGAGGTGCCGGTCAAACTTAGAGTAGAAGATGCTGCGGGTAACCGTAACGAATGCCATGTCATGGTATCAGGTCAGGACAAGGATGCTCCATTCATCACATGCCTCACGGAAGAGATAGATGTCTCATGTGACTTTGTATTTGACCCTAATGGCAATCTCGATGGCTTATTCGGTACGATCATAGAAGGCTCCACAGTCACGCCAGTGACAGGAGTGCCAGATTCATTTATCGTTGCTAGTTCAGGGCCTCTTGTGAATGGAACTTTTGTTGATAACTGCAGCATCGGAAGACTTATGCAGAGCAGAACTGTTGATATAGATAGTGTATGTCAGACAGGTACTATAGTCAGAGTCTTCACCATCATGGAAGGCGGAGTAGCAAGAAATATATGCACACAAACCATCAACATTGTTGGTGATCAGAATAACAACCCTCTAGAATTCGAATTCTTCCCAGAAGATGTCAGGTTAGAAGCATTGACCCCTGATGATGTAGAAAATCTAGCTAAGACTAATCCACCTGTAGTAAGAGACGTAGGATGTTCGCTTATTGGCCTAGGATTCACAGATCAAGCTTTTGTCAATGACAATAATGATGTGTACTGTACGAAGATCATCAGAACATGGCAGGTGATCGACTGGTGCAGAAGTCGGGGAGCCGATATCGAACTGGAAGGCCAGCAGACCATCTTAGTGATAGATAATGATGCGCCAGAAGTGGTACTTAATACAAGCATAACAGTACCTCAGCCCATCGCACCGGATGTTATCGAAGTGACAGCGACCGCTACAGATAACGTAGTGAGCAATCCTCAGTTTTTACAGTGGATCGTTGTGGTGACAGCAGCTGGAAGTGCGACAGAGCTTAGTAGAGATACGTTAGACTTTACGGACTTTAGAAATAGTACTGCCGTTGCTAATCTTGGCTCTCTGCCTGAAGGTGACTATGTAGTTACCTGGTCAGTGTCGGATCCATGTGGCAATGTCGATATAATCGATCAGGACCTTACAGTTCTACCTCAACAAAGAGCGGACAACTTAGTAAACGTTACGGGTGAAGTAGCTTCGGCTTTCGGTCCTATGATGGATAATATAGATGTCTTCCTAGGTGCTCAGCCGGGATCTTTTGAGGACGCTATAAGCACGGCTACTAATCAAGAAGGTAACTACGCTTTCGCAAATATGGAGGTAGGTAAGTCTTATCATGTCGATGCAGAAAAGGATGATGATCACCTCAACGGTGTCACAACTCTTGATTTGATATTAATCCAAAAGCATGTTCTTGGAACTCGACAGATCGAAGACCCATATCTCATGCTAGCTGCAGATGTTAATAAAGATCTACGTATTACATCTCTGGACTTAGTTGATCTCAGAAAGTTGATATTGGGTATCACAGATCGATTCCCATCAAAGGATAGTTGGACGTTTGTGCACGCAGATCAAGATATCGATCAAGGAGCAAGGTTTGGCTTGCCACTAGAAGAGAGCTACTTTATCGATAACCTTCAGGCTGACATAGATGTGCAGTTCATAGGTATTAAGACTGGTGATATTTCTGGTGATGCTGTAGCACATTCTACAGGTATCTCATCTGGTAGATCACTTAGTCAAACAGAATGGAACTACAACATCAAGCCTCTGGCGGATGGTTTAACTAGTATAGAGATAGTCGCAGTAGAAGATCAAGTAATCGACGGGTTCCAAGGAGCGTTGTCTTGGGATGAAGGTCAACAGCTGATGAGTATAGAGTCAGGAACTATCGCACTATCTAGTGATCATTATAATGACGCATTAGTTGGAGCTGGTCTGCTTCCGATATCATATGCATCTCAAGAGGGAGAGGAGATAAGTAAAGGCGATGTGCTCTTTACGCTGATCTTCGAGTCATCTAGCACTATTGATATAGATCTAGATGAAAGGACGATGAGTGCTCAAGTATATGCTGATGATACTCCATCAGATTTGATTATTACACCACAAGAAAGCATTGTAGAGTTTGAACAAATCGCTCTACAGCAAAATACACCTAATCCATGGTCTGAGAACACTGTGATCGCAGCTGATCTTCCGATAGATGGTGAGGTAACCTTAAGAATATTTGATTTACAACAAAAGGTTATTCATCAAGAGTCCCGATGGGTCGAGAAGGGCTCTACTATCTTCAGAATCAGTCAAGAAGATGTAAGCCAAGTTGGCTTGTACTTCTATGAAGTTGAGATCGGTGGACACGTTGCACGTCATAAGATGATAAAAGTGAATTAGGCGAGATAGCTTTTTATTTGAGTCAAGCCCTGTATCCTCGATACAGGGCTTTTTTTATTTATGTGAGACTTATTCTTAGTCGATAATCTCAGTTTTTTAGTCGAGTAGGATGCTATTTTAAGTTTTAGTTAAAATATCTTCAGACATAAGATATACTACTAACTAAATCTACAAGCTATGATACTCCTTTCGATTAACGGATGGTGGGAAGCCTTGAGCGGCGCTGAGCAGTTATACTGGGGCGTAGCGATCATAGCCTCCATCATCTTCACAGTTCAATTGATCCTTACACTTATTGGTTTAGATGCAGAACTCGAGGCTGAGGTGGATGGTGGTGATGGGTTTGGTATCATTAGCTTCAAGACTTTAGTGGCTTTCGCTACCTTCTTCGGATGGGGCGGAGTAGCAGCACTTTCGGAAGGTTTTTCTTCTGGTAAGGCTCTTATGATCGCATTTTTAGCTGGGTTCATAGCTATGGTTGCACTTGCATATGTTCTGGCGCAGTTATTAAAGCTGCAGGAGTCAGGCACAGTTGATCTCTACGATGCGATCAACAAAGAAGGTGAGGTATACCTGAAGATCCCGATGGCTCAAGGTGGAAAGGGGATGATCCATGTAGAGATCAGTGATAAACTGATGGAGTTCGAAGCGATCTCTGATGGGGAGGCTATCCCTACTGGATCAAAGATTAAAGTAAAAGACGTACTTAACGAGAATGTAATGCTGGTATCAGCTATCTATTAACTATAAATACTACTTGCTATGAATGGATTAGGAATCTTAGGAGTCGCTATAGTCGCCTTTATAATATTGGTGGCAGTGATGCTCATTGTTACTCGCTATAAGCGATGTCCTTCAGACAAAATACTAGTGATCTATGGTAAGACAGGTCAAGGATCAGCCAAGTGTGTGGCAGGTGGTGCTGCATTCGTATGGCCTATTATACAGTCTTATGAATACTTAGATCTCGCGCCGATATCTATCGATGTAGACCTTAGAGGTGCATTGAGTAAGCAGAATATCCGTGTGAATGTACCATCAAGATTTACAGTGGCAGTATCTAATGAGCCTGGCACGATGATTAATGCTGCAGAGAGATTACTTGGGAAGTCTACTGATGAAATCAGAGAGATCGCTAAGGATATCATCTTCGGTCAGTTACGACTTGTCGTAGCAACCATGGATATCGAAGAAATTAACTCAGACAGGGATAAGTTCCTTAGTAACGTGGCGCACAATGTAGGATCGGAGTTACGTAAGATCGGTTTATCACTGATCAACGTCAATGTTACAGACATCCAAGATGAGTCAGGATATATCGAGGCTCTCGGTAAAGAAGCCGCTGCCAAGGCCATCAATGATGCCAAGAAGAGCGTAGCTGAAAAAGACAGAGATGGATCGATAGGACAGGCAGAAGCGATGCAAGATCAAAGAATCAAAGTCTCAGAAGCAGAAGCAACAGCTGCAGTAGGTGAGGCGGCTGCTCAGGCAGATACTGTATTTGGAGAAAACGAATCCAAAATCCGTATAGCGGAGTCCGATGCTCTCAGACGTATGCGCGAAGCAGAGGCGGAGAAAAACGCAGTAGCTACAGAGAAGATCCAGAAAGCCAATGCACTAGAAGAGTCATTTAAGGCTGAGGCCAGTGCAGAGAAGGCGCGTGCAGATAAGGAGAGAGCTACAAGAGAAGCAGATATCCTGGTGCAAGCTGAGATCTATAAGAAAAAGATAGAAGTCGAAGCAGAAGCAGAGGCAGAGAAGATCCGAAGGATCGCAAGAGGGGAAGCCGAAGCGATGTTGGCGATGAAGAAAGCTGAGGCAGAAGGTATGTTCGAGATACTGAAGAAGCAAGCCGATGGTTTTGATCAGATCGTAAAAGCTACGAATGGTAACCCTCGAGAAGCAGTCTTGATGCTTATAGCGGATAAACTTCCTGAGTTGGTAGCTACACAGGTAGAAGCGATCAAGAATATCAAGATCGATAAGGTGACTGTCTGGGAGAATGGCAGTGAATCTGCGGCGGGTGGTAACTCCACTTCGAAGTTCATATCTGGACTCTACAAGTCAGTGCCACCTCTGAAGGATATCTTCGATATGGCAGGGATGGATCTTCCCGCTTATCTCGGTAAAGATGTGGTTACAGATGCAGAAGTAGTTGAGGTGCTGAAGAATCACGTCGAAGACACTAATGGTATTACTGAGTAGATTTTTCGTTTAGATAAATTTTCGTGTTAATGATAAGGGAGGTGACAATTTGTTGCCTCCTTTTTTGTATCTTTAGATATGTCGTAAAGAGGCTATCAACATGCGAAAAGTCGAAGTTGATTTTGGTTATTGCTCGCAGTAGAGCAGTATTGATTAGTGAATAAAAAATAGAGTTTATGGATATTAAGATAGACAGAGGCACTTCACTTGCTTATACCTATAATGAGCAGTACGCCATTGACCTTCTAAACAAATATTTTTCTTCCTATCCCTTTGTTACTTCAGCTAAGATCTTCTTCAGAGGAGATAAGCATCCTACAAAAAAAGTCAAAGTTCATCTTCGACTAAAAGGTAAAGACCTATTTGCGAAAGCGGAAGGTAACTACCACGACTCTGCACTCGATAACGCAGTGCAGAAGCTCCGCTCACAAATAGAAAAGTACAAGTCACAACACTACAAGAGAGGCTAGACTAAGCTCTCAGACTTTTAGATACATGATGAAGTAGGTAGAGGATTTCTCTGCCTATTTCATCTACTTTTTCACTATACATTTGATCTTCCATAGGTGTGTCATCATACTCCTTTGGATCGAGATAAGGAAGTGATATGCGATGACTCGCACCACTAACAACGGGGCAAGCTTTATCCGCATGATTACAGACCATCAAGGCGATGAAATGCGCCCTTGGGTTTCTCGGATGGTCATAGACTTTGCTGAACATGATATGCGGACTCTTCTCTTCCTTCAGAGCTTGTAGAGTATAAAAGGGATTGGTCCTAGGACCATCGGTGTGGAGGTGAAAGGAGGACTGCCGTAAGGCAATGACCATACGCATATTAAAAGCTGTAGCTTCAGTGCCTCCACTATAAGCTTCTATCATATCAAGGTCATAATACTGCGCACCAGCTTTAATCCACGCTTCAGAGAGCTGACTTCTTCTGCTATTATGCGTGCAGATAGTCACAAGATTACACGCTCCAGTATTCTCTATAGTTTCTACGATCAAATCTGATAACAATCTCAGCAACTTCGCTCGACCCTCCTCTATACTCTGATAGTCTGCCAGCAACCTCTCTATATGTTTTCTAAGTGTAGGATTATTCATTTGGTCGTCGTCTTCTCGTTAAGCAGTGAGTTCTTCAAGAGAAAGCTGTAGATCCTCCCAGGTTTCATAGGTTTTGCTAAGATCAGATTTTAGCTTTTCGTATTTATCGATGACATCTTTAGATTCGTCACTTTCGTAAAATCCCTCTAGACCCATCTTGTTCTCCAAAGCTTTCATGTCGGCCTCGATATTCGATATCCTAGATTCGGATTTCTTGATTTTATTATTGATGGTTTTTACTTCGACGGGATCAGCATTATTCTTCTGCTTGGGCTTAGGTACTTGTGATTTCTTAGGAGATGAGAGCTCGACAGCCCGCATATCTTCTACCTCTCTTTTTTCAAGGAAGTAGTTGACATCACCAAGATGCTCATACAGTTTTTTATCTCTGAACTCTATCGTTCTCGAAGTAAGGTCTGCAAGAAAGTGTCTATCGTGAGAGACGACGATGAGGGTGCCATCATACTTCATGAGAGCTTGCTTCAAGACATCTTTAGAGAGTATATCAAGGTGATTAGTGGGCTCATCAAGTACCAGTAGATTAAATGGATTAAGAAGAAGGCATGCAAGCGCGAGACGTGCTCGTTCGCCTCCACTCAGCACGGATACTTTCTTTTCCGCGTCTTCTCCACTAAAGAGGAAGGCGCCAAGTATATTGCGAAGTTTAGTTCTCATCTCTGGAGGACTGTGATCTTCCATCACCTGAAGGAGCGTCTTATTGCGATCTAGAGTTTCAGCTTGATTCTGAGCGTAGTATCCAACTGAGGCATTATGCCCAAGGACGACGTCCCCACTTGAAGCTTCGAGCTTCTCTATTAAGATCTTCGCTAGGGTAGTCTTGCCTTGACCATTCTGACCTACGAAGGCTATCCGGTCTTGACGCTCTACAGACAAGTCGATAGAGTCTAACACATCTAGAGCACCATAAGATTTGGAGATATTTTTGGCTTCAGCTATGATCGCTCCTGATCTTGGCGCTGGTGGAAATTGTATGTTCATCGCGCCTATATCTTCTGCTTCGACTTCGATGCGTTCCATCTTATCGAGCTGCTTTTTCATGGACTGCGCCATCTTTGTCTTGGTCGCCTTAGCCATAAAGCGACTGATGGTTCGCTCTTTTTGTGCGATGACTTTCTGTTGATTTTCAAATGAAGCCATTTGCTTCTCTCGACGCTCTACGCGCTGGACGAGATACTTGCTATAACCTACATTATAATCTTGGATACGTCCGAGTTCTATCTCGATCGTTCTCTTGGTACAGTTATCTAGAAACTGTTGGTCGTGAGAGATGATGATCGATGCGTAAGGATACCCTTGTATAAACTTCTCTAACCAGATGATGGATTCTATATCAAGGTGATTAGTCGGCTCATCGAGTAGGAGGTAGCTAGGCTTCTTCAGAAGCATCTTCGCTAGTACGATACGCATCTGCCAACCTCCACTAAACTCTTGGATCTTGCGATGTAGATCAGCAGTCTTGAAGCCGAGACCATTGAGCACCTTTACAGCATCACCCTCTGCAGAGTCTCCACCAAGAAGGGCGTACTGCTCATTGAGTTCTGAAAATTGCTGCAGCAGATTCATATAACTATCAGACTCATAGTCAGTCCGTGTAGCTATCTCTTGGTTAGATTTTTCTATCTGCTCGTTCAGCTCCTTGAGTGCTGCAAATGCGAGCATCGTTTCATCCAGCACCGTCCGATGTTGCTCGATTTCTATCTCCTGATGTAGGAAGGCCAGCGACGACTGTGCGGGTTGTGTGACATTTCCCTCGAGGGGAGTTATCTCTTTAGCCAGGATCTTGAGTAAGGTTGATTTTCCGGCGCCATTCCGCCCTACGAGTCCTACCTTATCTTTGGCTTTGATGACAATGTTCACACCGTTAAGAAGAGTGCGATCGCCATATTTTACTGTGATGTTATTTGCTGCTAGCAAAGTATCTTGGGATTAATTTTTCAGGACACAAAGATATATTATCCTCTCGTTCACCTCCTAGCTTTAACCTCCTTTATATTCGATATAATTATTATATCTATTATATCACTTTCGTAAATAAGGATCATCTAAATTAGCCCTATGAGTATCCTAGATCTTGAACAAAGTGAGAAGCTAAGACTCCTCTCCATCGTAGAACAACGCATCCAAGAATTTTACACTGCATTACCTCGAATAGCTGTAGCCCCATCTGTTCAAGCTGATAAAGTAAAAGAGTACGTAAAATCCTTATCTCTCACGAACTCTAAAGATCCTGAAGATGTGATCAACCACATCACGAAGGGTCTGGCGGCTTACGCTGTGCACACTCCGCACCCCAGATATTTTGGACTCTTTAACCCTCGACCTGCTGCTATGTCGACTTTTGGAGATTATATCACCGCATCCTTTAATCCGCAGATGGCGGCTTGGAGTCATGCTCCATATGCTAATGAAGTTGAGCGATATCTGATCGACCAACTTGCGGGGTTCTTTGGATATGAAACTCACGACGGCACCTTCTGTGGAGGAGGAGCCGAGTCAAATCTTACTGCAGTCCAGTGCGCTCTAGTAAAAGCTTGCCCGCAAGTTTCTAAAAGTGGACTGATGGGAGTAGAAAAAAGACCGATGATATACGTGTCGGCCGAGTCACATCATTCGATTCTTAAGGCTGCTAGGATAGTCGGTCTTGGGAGTGACTCCGTGAATTCTATTCCCGTTAAAGAAGATCTAAAGATGGATCTCGACTTATTAGAGTCAAGTATTAGAAAAGATAAAGAAGAGGGTAGACTTCCGATGATGGTGGTGGCTACAGCGGGTACGACAGGTACTGGCACTATCGATCCAATTGAAAAAGTTGTAGAGCTCAAAAAGAAATATAACTTCTGGTTACATGTGGATGGTGCTTGGGGCGCAGCTATCATCATCAGCGATACATGGAAACATCTGATATCTGGCATCGAACAAAGTGACTCTGTGACGATGGACTTTCACAAATGGTTTTCTAATCCCATGGGAGGTAGTGTATTTGTGACTAGCGATCCAGAGATTTTATTTCAAGCCTACCATATAAAAACGGCATATATGCCACCGGATGGAGACCAAAGTGAACAGGTAGATCCTTACCTGCACTCTATACAGTGGTCTCGTAGGTTCATCGGACTAAAAGCATACATCTCTGTTGCCTGTCATGGTTGGGAAGGTTATGCGGAGGTGGTAGAAAAAGACATCGACTTATGTAAGGAACTTAAATCAAAATTAGAAGAAGATGGTTGGGTAGTAACTAATGATACAGACCTCCCTGTGCTCTGTCTAACGCATCCTTCTTTAGATGACGAGCAGATACAAGTATGTATCAATGATGTAATCGAATCTGGAAAAGCATGGTTGTCTCTTTATCCCGTTCATGGCAGGTCCACGATACGTGTATGTATCACTAATCATGCAACTACCACCGTAGAAGTAGATCAGCTAGTTTCGATATTGAAAGAAGCAGCAAAACTCTCATAACTCCTTCATTCTAATTTAGCAGGAGAATGAATTGCTATAGATGTTAACTCCTTCTCTTAAGAGATATAGGTAGATTGTCAGTAGGCTGCTTGAGTGGAAAATCTTTTATCGGACAATTATAATTTTTATCCACAGATACTTCATATCGCCTGATCAATTCAGACATAACAAGTTTGATCTGTATCTCTGCAAACTGATAACCTATACAGTGATGAGGTCCAGCACCAAAAGGGGCATAAGCAAATGGACATCGCTGCTCTTCTCTTCGCTCTTTTCCAAACCTCAAAGGGTCGAATCTTTTAGGGTCGTCCCATACGCGCTCATCACGATGTGTACAATGAAAGAGTACGCTGACTAAGGCATCTTTAGGAAGAACGTAGCCATCTAAAGGCATGTCCTTTTCTAATTTTCTAGTTACCATGGTTAGAGGAGGATGGATGCGAAGTGTTTCCTTCATTACCAATCCTATATTTTCTAATTGTCGTAGATCCTTTGCTTGTAAGTCGTCTTTAATATCAAAGCCCATGACTTCATCATGCACCCTTTTCTGCCAGTCTGGATGCTTAGCAAGAAAGTAAGTCATAAAGCTGATAGTGATGGCGGTAGTATCATGTGCAGCCATGAGTACAAAGATGAGATGATCGATGATCTCCTGATCGGAGAATGAAGCACCTTCTTCATTTTTGGCTAAGCATAATCTGCTAAAGAGGTCCTTGCCAGGATTTTCCCTTCTTTCGGATATGATAGACTTGAAGTAGTTAACTAGAAATTTTCTCCCATTCAGACCTTTGCCAAATTTTGTGAAAGGGAGTGCTATTGGGAGAGACAAAGCAGCATTGACGATATGCGTGATAGCTTTGTTGAGTTGTTGGATATTGTCTTTACCGCTGATGCCAAAGAAGACCTTAGATGCTAAGCTGATCGTAAGTTCCTTGGCAAATGGAAAGAACAATACATCTTGCTTCCCTTCAAGTTCGTCTAAGCTTTTGGAGATGATATCTGGCATAATGTCCAGATACCCTTGCATCGGTTCTTTTTTAAAAGCTTCATGCATGATGCCCCGGTGGTGCTTGTGGCGCTCACCATCCATTAACATCAGTCCATTAGGAAATAATTCGCCCAAAGCTTGTTCCCACGCCTCTTGGTTAGTCGTGAACTTGGACTCCTCCACCAATATAAATTTGACCGCAGCAGGACCTGTAAGGATTATGCCACCACCAAACAATGAGCGTGACTTAAATACATCTCCATATTTATCCCTCAAGTTAGAGTAGAAGTCACCGCCTTCTCTCATCATCTTGAAGAGACTACCGACGATCGGTAGTCCTGCTTCTCCAGGTATATCGTGTATATCACTGTATTTTAAAACGGCCATCACTACTGATCACTTTGGTCCTTTCCAATGTACGGCTACATACGTATAGACACAATTAGTTATTTGGCAGTTAACCAGTGCCTGTGGAAATAATTACAATTGTAGGATATTATGGTTTGTCATGATTTTTGAAGCAAAAATGCACGCCAAACGAAACCTTGAGTAATCCTTAAACCGTGGGTTGACACCCACGGCTAATGGGCTATGACCTTTTCAGGGTCATATTATGATGATTTATCAGACAGTCGATTAATATTGAATCACGCCAAAGCGTGAGACGTTCTGATACGACTCGCCAAAAGAATAAAACCTCGTAGCGGCTAGGCGCGCGCATCTCGGCTTAGCCGAGAGAGCACGACGAAAAAAGCCGAGGTTTTATCACGAGGAAGCCTAGACGTTAATTCTGAAAAATGGGATCCGCGTACGTCAAGGGCTTATAAAGCGAGTATTAGCAGGACAAGCGTTTTGGTTACTTTGCCGCGACTGGCAAAGTGACTAGGAAAATTGAGCATGATAACTGATGATTGGTCAAAGCAATGAGCCAAGGAGGCTTTTCTTTTAGATGGGTTATTCTAAGTCATGATTAATTTATCTTATGGATGGTGTTTGTACATATCTATATTTTACCGGACACCAGTGTTTGGCAAATAGGCTCCTTAATCACCTACTAGTTGAAAAGAGCTAGTCATTGATAAGAGCTAAGATCTCTTCTCCATACTTTTCTAATTTGGCTTTGCCGATGCCACTTATCTGTAGAAGTCTATTGTTATCCTTGGGTTGTATGGAGGCCAGAGCTTTCAAGGTTTTATCATGAAAGATGGTATAGGCAGGTATCTTTTTCGTTCTAGCTTGTGCTGCACGCCATGATCGAAGTTTTTCATACAAACTTTTATCAACGTCACTTTCATCCTCCACAACTAATTTTTTGACCTTTTGGACCTTCTGCATAGGCTTCCACTCATGAAGCGGGATTTGCGTAGTACCAGTAAGTACATCTTTGGAAAGAGGAGTCAGCTTAAGCTTATAGCCATCTGTATAATCCAATGACATCAGACCCAGATTGATCATCTGTGTAACATACTCCCTCCACTGGGGATAGGTAAGATCTCTGCCAGCACCAAATGTCTTGATGTCTGTCCATCCTCGATCTCGAAGTTCGGGTTTATAAGCACCCTTTAAGATGTCTAGAAGTTGCGTGATGGAGATAGACTCTTTGCATCTCGCTACAGCGGATAGAGCTTTTTGAGAAAGCACGGTGCCATCTATAGTAGTCTCTTCTTTCTCACAGTTGTCACAGTGATCACAAGGCGTATCTCTAAACTCGCCAAAGTAGTTGAGGATGACATTCGTTCTACATGAGCGCCCTGAGACAAGCTGCCACATTCTGTCAAGTTTGGCATGTTGGACTTCTCTAAAAGTAGCAGCTCCATCACCACCGTCGATAAATGACTTGAGCTGCATCACATCTCCCCAGCTATAAAAAAGCAACGCCTCTGAAGGCTCCCCATCACGGCCAGCACGGCCTATCTCTTGATAGTAGCTCTCTATATTTTTGGGAAGGTTATAGTGGATCACAAAGCGGACATTACTCTTATCGATGCCCATACCAAAAGCGATGGTAGCACAGATGACATGGATCTCGTCATTTTGAAATCTTGTTTGGATTCTTGACCTACTCATGCTATCCATACCAGCGTGGTAGTAGGCAGCCTTGATGCCTCGATCGTTGAGCTTGCCAGCAAGCTTCTCTGTTGACTTTCTACTGAGACAGTAGATGATGCCTGCCTTACCCGAGCGCTGTACTACAAACCGTTCTATCTGTTCGATCCTCTTCTGTCCAGGGCGACAAGTGACATGTATGTTCTGCCTTTCAAAACTACTAACGGTGATACTTGGATTATCAAGACCAAGTTGTGTAGCCATCTCTTGTCTAGTCGCGTCGTCCGCGGTAGCCGTAAGTGCTATCCAAGGCACCTTGTTAACTATCTCTCTTAAGGAGTGTAGCTCTCTATACTCTGGTCGAAAGTCATTACCCCATACAGATACACAGTGCGCCTCATCGATGGCGATGAGACTGATCTTTAGACTTGCTAAGTAGCTTTTCATGCGCTCTTGAAGGATAGTCTCTGGCGCTATGTAGAGAAGCTTCAGTTCGTTCTTGCTGATGAGACCATCGATCTCACTTTTTTCTTCGAAGCTCTTACCGCTATGCATAGCTCGAGCACAGATGCCTAGTTGATCTAGAGATGCCACTTGGTCTTCCATCAGAGCTATGAGCGGCGATATGACGATGGTAAGATGTGGAAGCAGAAGTGCGGGTAGCTGATAGCAAAGAGACTTGCCTCCACCCGTAGGCATCACCACTAAATGATCATTTCCCTCGAGGATACCAGTTATGATTTCCTTCTGTCCTTCCCTAAAGGTATCATAGCCAAATACATCTTTGAGTTGGTCGTGTATACTTTGGTCTGCTGTCATCAGGTGTTCATCGATATCTCCATAAATATGGAACTTCTGGTCAAGGTAATTCATTATGAGCTATGTACAAATCAACTATGCGCCAACTAAAATTTCCCATAGATCTTGAGTTTCAGATCGGAACCATCTCCAATGACTTTATAGCCTACGATGCCGAGGGTATAGCGATGGCTTATGTGCGCCAGAAGCTTTTGAATTGGAAGGAGGAGATCCATGTCTTCGAAGACGATACCAAGTCTAATCTTCTGTATAAAATCAACGCAGACCGATGGCTTGACTTCTCGGCCTCCTACAGTTTTAGCACTTTACAGGGAGATTATCTCGGGAGGATAGCGCGACATGGTATGAGGTCATTATGGAGAGCGAGTTATGACATCATGGATAACGATGATCTGGTGCAGTATCACCTCGAAGAAGAAAATCCTTGGATCAAAGCACTCGACAGTATCTTCGGTGATATGCCGATGGTCGGCAACTATATATTTAACCCCACCTATCTGATCACTTCCGTAAATGGAGATCTAATTGCTCGCTTGCGCAAAGAGCCCTCCCTCTTCGGACACAAGTTCACCGTTTATAATAAGGTAGACATCCTTCCTGATCATGGAGAGATCATCATGCTTGGAGTCATGATGATGGTTTTATTAGAAAGAAAGAGAGGGTAGAGTCTTGGTTATTACATGATGCCTTAGAATTTATTGAAGGAGTTATGTGCTATCCACTTGATTGGTTCAGGATGAGTTTTCGAACTTAGAACGATGAAGAACTTCAGTTGTCTCATTTTGATATCTTTACTAGGGTCTATGGAAAGCATTATAAAAGAGAACAGCAAGTTCTATCACTTCATGCAGTGGGCATTTTTTCCCATTGTATTAGTGGCCACGCCTTACATCATATATCTCTTGATACAAGGTGGTTCTTCAGTGGCCATAACAACCTACGTTGTCGCTGTCGCAGTTGGACTAGTTTTTTGGCTGGCCGAATGGCTTATGCCCTTCAAGAAACATTGGAATCATTCGCACGGAGATATTGGTAATGATGTCGTAAGCGGAGTGGTCGCTTATATCGTCCTTCCGATTTTTCTAAAACCACTTTTCATAGCCATGCTAGCAGGCGGAGCTGCTTGGCTTTCGATGCAGTGGGGTGGTGCCATATGGCCCAGCGAATGGCCAGTAGTCTTACAACTGATACTGATGTTGGTACTAGGCGACGCTGGCAGATACTGGGGACATAGACTTGCGCACGAAGTTCCTTGGTTATGGAACTTTCATGCCGTCCATCATTCTACTAAGCGATTGTATTGGTGGAATGCCACGCGCCAGCATCCTGTCGATAAAACATGGTTCACCTTTACAGAAATGCTTTTTCCCGTGCTACTTGGCGCGGAAGGTATAGTCCTAGCGATGTACTTTGGTGTAACAGTTGTATGCGGATTTTCTCAACACTGTAATATCAATATCAAACTCGGCCCTCTCTACTACTTCTTCAATGTAGTAGACCTACATCGCTGGCACCACTCTAAAGAAATCGCCCAGTCTAATAACAACTATGGGAATAACTTGATCATTTTCGATCGCTTGTTTGGCACCTACTTTCATCCAGAGCGACAGATAGATCCAGACATGCAAGTGCAAGAAATCGGCCTACTCAATCCAGAATACCCAGAAGACTATCTTGGTCAACTGACAGCTGGATTCAAACCTGGCATGGATAAGCCGAAGAAGTAGAAAGGTCGCTATTCGCAGGTTGTATAGCCTAATAGCAGCGGGTGTTAACCCGAGGCTATTAATCCATACAACGTTTCGTTTGGCATGCGTTTTGACCAAAAACCATGACAAATTATTGTATCCTACAAATGCTAATTATTTCCTCAGACACTATTAGGTACAACCTACGCACAGTAGTGAGGGTCTTCTAAGTTGAAACAACAAAACCAATTAAACCAACAAACCTATATAGGCAACCCCACCAAACAAATCACCTTCTGAGGACCAGACTGCCGCTTTTCTATTTTCCAATCAAAGTTTTCATGATCTTCTAGTTGCTCGATGATAGCTCGTAGTTCTTTAGGAGAATAGGTCCGAAGACATGAAACAAGTCCATCCCACAAAACAAAGAGAGGTACGATCGGTATGAGATAGGTGAAGATGATGCGCCCGATAGAAAATGGTCTAATAAATGGTGTCACAAGCAGCACGAGTATCGGAGCTAGAAACATTGCTATGAAGTTCTTTACACTCCTTTCTTGTACTTCAAATACGGCTATACCACTTTTAGCATCAACAGCATTCTGTAAGATCAGTCGTGCGTCTTGAGGTTTGAAATGATGAAACGATATGAACTGAGTTCGTAGACCTTTTAGATTGAGTGGTACTGCCCGAGCGTCAACAGGTCCTTTGACAAAATCAATGTTGTCGACAGACTTACTTATATACTCAAATGCAGGTATATTGGGATAGTAGTCAGTAAGCGTAATTTTTAAATCTGGTATCTCTTTTTTTAATTCTTCATTGATCAATACGATACCACCGCCTCCCCCTGATCCTATGTCTACGATGTGTGATAATCCGAGACTTTTTAGAGCACTCGCAAGAAGAGGAATGATTGGATCATACATCTTGGTTTTATGAGCCATAAACTGTAAGAAGTCAGTACCATAGTTTCTTATGAAACTCGGAAACCAAGTTTGGTCTTCTAGCTCAAAAAGGTGGACTCTTGGAATATAGAAAAGTTAAGTAGTATGATTAAAATAATAGTTACTGTTTAATCTGATATTCAATTCGTATTAGCTCACCTTTTCAACACCACCTCGCCACTTGCTAACCGATTCTCAAAATCTACCCTCTGTACTATTTGCTTTGTAAGTATGGAAAGTAATCAACTATTCACCACTCCCTTCAACTCATCATTCATATTTCTAAGGTCTACTCCGCCCTCATAGATGGACTTCAGATTCACCAGATAGAATGACCATCCTTCATGACAACCTAACCTGACATCTTTCTTTGACTTCTCATCTGTTGGGATATTGCTTTGAGTCAAGGTGACTAATACCTCTTCTTTGAGCTGTTCTAGTTTGATTTCTACCGGACATACCTCTGCGAAAGAAAACTTGATAAGATCCTTACCATTTGTTTCTAGTACCTCTCCTTCTTCGACGATATCCCATGTATGCCATGACCACTGGTACTTATCTTTAGGATGTATGTGTTCTCGAGGGCCTACTTTGGATCCATCTGAGCGCGTATAGAGCGCCTTACTCAAGAACCATTTTTCAAGTTCTTCAGGTATAGCCCAGGCATCATAGAGTTCTGACATAGATGCTTTGATCGATATTTTTCTTGAGAAGGAAGTCCAGTCAAAGTCTTTCATGTTGTTGTCGTCTTATTGATAGCTAAAAAGTACGATCTAAGATGCTAAAGATTTTGCAACACCATTGGTTTTGGAAGGCTATTCGTAAGTTGTACCTACTTCTAAATATCTGAGCATAACTTCAGACACTTAGTTGTAAATGTGACTGATACCAAATCAATTTTACATCTCAATTATTACTGTGAGCGAATTCGACAAGTATCTTTCCCGAGCCAACGCGACCATCCCGCAGGATCATCACTCTATCTTGTCCGCTGAGAAGGATATCGATCTTTCTCTAGCTCTCGATATCAATCAGGTTGATCAGCTTTTTGAACGAGGCTATCTCGACTGTGAAAGTGGATTCAGACGTAACCAAGATGGGAGCATCTATGTAGCTGTATTGATAGAGATGCCGGAAGTTAGTCTTGATATGATCAACTGGTGGTTTTGGTGGCACGCTGCCGAAGCAGTGAGATATCAGATTTGGTATCCTGATATGCACTATGATAACTCTGCCGATTTTCAAGGGAGGTATGATGATGAGAGTATGTCTTACGCGGATAGGCTACACCTCAGCACACACCACGTCACCGAAGATGTAGGGATTGGGAAAGATGAGATTCTCATAGACTTTATGCATCCTAAGGATTTTGGATTTAATCATGAGAAACTAGATCTAGCTAAGCAGACGATCATCTGTGCAAGAGTAGGCTCGCCAGAAAAAGGAGTATGGGGTACAAGGATGTGTCACTTTGTGAGAACTACTGATACTGGAGTAGAGATGAGAAGTAGATTTTGGATCGGCCAAGAAGTCTACCGTATGGGAGGTATAGCACAAGGTCTCCTCAACAAAGTCTTGAACCAAGCCTTTGTCAAAAGAAAGCTCATACCGGCCAATCTTGGACCCAAGATGTTTCATCATTGTACACAAGAATATCATAATCTCGCAGAGATTCTCCCAGAGCTTTATGAAAAGTACGGAGCGCCGCACACAGCATGACTCTTTTTTCTATCTTAATTGTCTGACTACTTTTTGTATGAAAACTACATCACTCACTACCAAGCAGCGTGCGGGCATCGTCTTCCACGGCTTACTTGTCATGCTTTTTGGATTTTTTGGAGGTATGGCATGGTTACTCGTCCTCGGCGAGTATCTGCAGTTTTGGCCACTTCCTCCGATCGAGATGTCACTACCAGAAAACAAAGAGCTGTGGCGTAATGCGCACACAGGACCCATCACTAATGGCATCCTTGCTTTGGCTTTAGCAGGGATCAGTCCACTTCTGGCATTATCAAAAAAGACTTCGAAGTGGCTATACTCGAGTGTGATCATTATGATTTGGTTCAATACGATGGGATATCAGATTAGCCCGTTCACTTCTAATCGAGGTCTTAATCCTTCAGGCGGTTTTCTAAATGCCCTATGTTATTTTTCATTTTACATAGCTGTGTTTGCGGCTTTTATAGCGGTCGTCATAGCAGCGATAGGAGCTTATAAAACTATCAGATCGCCAGCAACTTAGATAGTATGACTTCCACTTTCGTAAATATGTCTTCCAAGCAAACCGACTACTTAGTCATCGGTGCGGGTGCTATGGGTTTGGCATTTGCTGATGAGATTTTTCATCTTGACGCTAACTGCAAGATCACTATAGTTGATAGACGCAATCAAGTGGGTGGACACTGGGTGGATGCTTATCCATTCGTAAGATTACATCAGCCTGCAGCTTTTTATGGTGTGAATTCTAAAGAGCTAGGTAATGGATCTACTGACCTTTCGTCCAAAACTGAAATCCTCGATTACTATAAAGAAGTCCAAACTGAATTAGAAAAGAGCGGCCGTGTAGAAGTCCTATTAGAACATGAATATCGTGGTGATGGACAAGTAGTCAGTACTAAAGATCCTTCAAAGAGCTTGCTATTCAAAGTGCGCAGACGGACAGTTGACGCCACTTATATGAATGTAGAAGTGCCTTCTACCCATCCACCTAAGTTTTTAATTGATGAAGAAGTGTCGGTAAAGCCTTTGAATTCATTAGTCACAGAATTTGATCAATGGGATAACTTCTGTGTTATTGGTAATGGTAAGACGGGTATGGACGCTATACTTTATCTTTTAAAGAAAGGAGTTCGAAATGAACATATCTATTGGATTTGTCCAAATCAAGCTTGGTTCTTTAACCGTCCTGCTCTACAAGCTGGAAAAGTGGCTAAAGAGATAATTGCACATGCCAAAGAATTGCTAGTCGCATCAGAAGTAGACGACATCTTTGTCGCTATGGAAAAGGGTTCGGGCGGTATAACAAGAATAGACAAATCTACAATTCCAAGAAAATGGAGATGTGCAACGGTCAGCCCAGAGGAGCTTGATCAACTCCGAAGTGTTAAAAATATAATTCAGAAGGGTAGAGTAGATAAGATTACAAAAGATACAATAGAACTAAAGGAAGGAACAGTATCATATCCTGAGCGCACGCTCTTTGTAAATTGTACCGCTGATGGTCTCGCCAAGAGACCTATAGTACCTATTTTTTCTGATGGTAAGATCACTTTACAATCTATCCTGTTTTGTCAACAAGTCTTTAGCGCCGCAGTCATAGCTAAGTTAGAGATGAAGAATATCTCAGATGCGCAGAAAAATGAGATCATCCCACAACCACATCCTGAGCGAAAAGAAGATTGGTCAACTCTACTTTCCGAAGGCGTTCAGAACCTTTTAGTGCTACACAAGTATTTCCCATTATGGATGTTTCGCTCTAGACTTAACTTCATGTCCCATGAACCAATGCTGAAGTACTTTTACTTTGCTTGTAAAGCGAGTTCTCTTGGGCCAAAATTGAAAAAGGCGAGCTCTGCATTGTATGCAAAATGATTAGAGTCATATGAGAGCTTTGTCAACCCATGACAAATGAGGCAAAGAATACGCAAGAATATGGGGAGGGCATTCTTGAACTTAGGAATCTGGAAAATGAAGCCGTTGGGATAGAATCAGGATATATCTATCACAACTCTCCAATTATTTGCTTTGACGATGGATCTAGCTTTCCTTTATTTGAATGGGGCCAGATAAATCCCTCCACCTGCTCCAGGTGGAAGGTTGTTATTTAGCAAATCTACGAGCATAGCAACACCCAGAATATCTGATAGGAATATAAATTCCTGCCTCAAGGCATTACCCTTTGCCCAACTCTTGTTAAAAAGTCAACCACTATTTGGAGCTCTTCTTTGGAGAGCTCCAAATCACGAATGTACTGGTGTATTTTCTTGACAAAGGAAGTTATGAGAAATTAGGACCTTGGCTGCGCGGTATCAATGGTATCAAGGACAACTGTCTCAAGGCTCTCAGCAGTAGCTTTCGTCATGCTAAATAAATTGAAGATAAATCCAATAATAATAGTTCTTTTGTGTACAGAATTTAATGGCACTAAATATTTTAATGGGCGAGTTGAGTTTAAGTAAATTAAGAAGGGCAGAGGATATTGAGAACTTTAAGAGGACTGTTTTAGATACTGCTATTGTATTAAT
>CAZXIE010000036.1:22040-27490 GCA_964640065.1 uncultured Saprospiraceae bacterium | reverse complement strand
TTCTTAAAAATTCAGCAACTCCAGATTAGGATAGAAAGTACCCCACGAGAACCAGTATCCGATGAACTGCGGATAGAGCTCTAATGAAGGTCCACTGTCATCCATCGGTGCTCCTAGCATATCATATCTGATACCCATGTCATCTTGGAAGATCGCTGGAAACTCGAGGTCATCAACTGCTTCATAGGTTCTACCGGCCTCAGCGCGAAAGGCTACGATGAAGTTTCTAAGTGTATTACCGATGACTACGGCATCATCAGATCCACGAGTCATCGTAAAGAGTTGATTGCCTGCAGACTCAGGAAATGCTACTGACATCCACTCATCGTTCAGTTCTAAGCCGAGTACTCTTGTCTTCGGATGCAGTCGATTATCATCACGATCTATAGGAAATATAGTCTGAGCACTGGTGCGATAGTTTCCATAAGGATAGACAGCATAGTTACGATCTATGTTAGTGTCTTCGTTAAGTATTTCGCTATCTGGATATGCAGCTTTCCAAGAAGCCCATGATGTCTCTACAAAGGTATATAGCTCTGGCTCATGTCCTATAAGAGCACCATTCACGCATTCTAGTCTTTGTTGTGACCACGTACTTCTAGTATTGCGATCATAGGGCATGAGGTTCGTGTTAAAGAGTAAACCTGATACACCAAATTCTGTAGTAGAGCCATTGATGTCACGACCCCAGCCGACGCCTGTGCCAGTAAGCGGACAGTAAGTAAGTGCTATGTTTTCTGATCCGATCTCATCATTGACGATCTCATGCCAATCAAGGATGGGATGAGGATATCCCTTGATTGTCTGTCCTACACGGATACCTAAGATCAAGTCTTGGTCTTCCAAGTAGTCTACATCTGAAGCTCTCGTAAAGTTAGGGTCATCTATCGATGGGATTCCATCTAGGCCTACACCTCCGTCTAGTATTGATCCTCTCGGGATCAACCACTCATCGGGACTTGGAGTGCCTACTCCTAAGTTTGTTATGGGTGTTGTCGGTGCATCTGGATTAGTGCATGCTCCGATGATAAGTATCATACATATCGTCCCTGTAAAAGTTAGGTATACATTTTTCATATCTAAAAAGTGTTATCGATCTGGATGAGATCTGATTTTGTTTTATGATCTATTCTGTGAAACCATCCGATGTTCAGAACGAGAGTTGGTGATAGTTGTGTGTCATTGACTCTGGACCAAAGTGGCAACTCTACATTGAGATTGAGGCTTGATCCTTTCTGACCTATAGGTATAGAACTCGAAAACCTTGAGAAGACAAAATCTCCTCCTGTACCAGGTAAGCCTGAGTCATCGACTCGATCTGACTCTGCATGGCGATATCTGAGTGAGATACCTGGTTGGAAGATGGTTGTGCCTAGTAACACTTGATCACTATATCCTAGTGTAGCTTGTATATCGTTACCAAACTCATAGGTCTGTAGTCCTTGTCGAGCATCATTGTTTCTGCCAGTGAGACTAAGGATGGTATTAGCATAGATAAGTGCTGAAGGGCGATTTGCTAGAGGCATCTCTAAAGATGACATAGCAATCACATCCCATGCTCCACTGCCGGGTTGTAAGTCTTCTACAAGGAACAGGCCTCTTTGGTTGGTCTGTGTTGTACTACCTAGAGGGACCTGTGGTCCAAGTCCTATCCGCCATGTGGCCTTTTTATCAGTGACGGTATATATCAAGAGTGCTACTGGATCTCCTATGCCAAATGTTGATTCTCGGTCGGCCTCTGCGCCAGGCAGTGTTGATATCCTTCTTGTCTGTCTGATGACAGGTAAGAAAATCTCTGCGGTCCACTTGGGATGCCACGTATGGGCAGCTCTTAAGATATAGGACTGGGTCGTGCGCAGTCGCTGGTCGTCATCAAGTATCTCTGTCCCTACCTTCAGTGTCCTAAGAAAGTTAAAATCGGCACTCACTCCGATCTGTGTGACATGTGACTCGGCAGACTGAAATCCAAGATTAGCGCTCACAGGCACACCTCCTGAGCAGCAGGTTTGGGCATGAACGGAAAACCTCAGAAAGATCATCAAGATGATCCAAATACTGACGAGTAGGCTGCGCATGCTTCAAGAACGCATTCGTAATTCATATGGGCTGTAGCACGTGGGATTTTAGCACTTACTTGTCACTTTCCTGACATCACGGCCGCATGAGATGTTGGCCTTTTAGAAGTAGGTGAAAACTTGAGAACTCTTTAGATAAAGGAGCTTCGATCTTTAAAGGAGTGGATTTATATTCGAATGCCAAGCTCGATGCACATAACATCATAGTAGTCATCCCAAGCTTTTGCTTCCAGTATCTATTTTGCTTATTGCAGCCATGAGGTCTGTCACCGATGATAGGATGTCGGATATGTGCTAAGTGCTTTCTGATCTGGTGAAATCGGCCTGTTGTTGGGTGCACTTCTAGTAGGCTATATCTGGAGGTTGGATAGCGATCTGTTTTGATGGATATGGTATAGTGTTCGAGCGGGCGGATGTCAGTGATGGCTTCTTGTTTCTTCTCATCATGAGTAAGTGCGTAGTCGATGTGTACAGGCTCAAGGACGTGACCTCTTACGATGGCATGGTAGGTCTTTTGGACTTTGCCTTCTCTGAAGAGTTGATGGATGGCACGATTAGCCTCGGGGTGCTTTGAGAAGAGGAGTACGCCTGATGTCTTTCTATCTAGGCGATGTGCAGGGTAGACCTTTTGGCCTATTTGGTTACGAAGGATTTGTAGTGCAAATTCTGTGGCATCCTTAGCGATAGATGTCTTATGGACAAGCAGGCCATGAGGCTTATGGATGGCGATGAGGTCATCATCTTCGTATAAGATCTCTAGCTCAGGGTTCTTCACGAGAGCAAGATAGATATCTTGTGCTTTCTTATAATTCACTTTGATGAAGGAGGACAGCCCTTTGGTAAGTATCATAATGACTTTGCGAGATGCTGAGAAGCATTTACGAAAGTGTATGGACTCTATCCTTGGGCAGACGTATGCTCACTGGGAGCTACTGGTTGTCGATGATCACAGTGCTGATGGCACGGCCGATATCGTGTCGGGATATGCTAGCGAAGATCCAAGGATCAAGATCATTGAAGTTCAGGGCAAGGGCATCATCCATGGTCTCAGATCAGGATATGCAATGTCGCAGGGTCAGTATATCACGCGCATGGATGGCGATGATGTCATGTCACCAGATAAGCTCGCTGTTATGGTCGACTTACTAGAGAGGACCGGTAAAGGACATGTAGCTGTAGGAAGCGTAGAGTACTTTTCAGATGGTCAACTTGGCGAGGGTTATAAAAAATATGCGGCTTGGCTCAATGACTTAACTCGCACCTCAAGCAACTATACCGAGATATACAAGGAGTGTGTGATACCATCACCTTGTTGGATGATGCATCGGACTGACTTTGAGGTAACTGGAGGATTTGAAGTGGACAGATATCCCGAAGATTATGATCTAGTCTTTCGGATGCGAAAGCATGGGATGGCTGCCATCGGTACTGATCAAATACTGCACTACTGGCGAGATCATGAAGGGCGAACATCAAGACATGACCCCAACTACAGTGACAATACTTTCTTAGATATCAAGCTACTACACTTTCTGGAGGATGATCGATCTCAGGAACAACCTCTTGTGCTGTGGGGCGCCGGCAAAAAGGGAAAGGCATTAGCAAGTCGCTTGAATGAAAAGCAAGAGCAATACCACTGGATCACGGGGAATGAAAAAAAGATCGGTAAGAAAATCTATGATGTCCAGTTAAAAAATCAAGACAGTCTTCAAGAGTTCGCTTCTGCACAGGTCATCGTCATGATAAGTAGCCCCAATGATCAAGAGGAACTAAGAAGAGTCAAAGCTACTCTTCCTCAGCATCAGTACTTCCACTGGATGTAGAGTCTTTTTGAGAAAAGATCTTATGGATCTGATCACGTTCGATCTCAGCTATGAGTTCGAAGAGATTCTTATTTTCATGTTTGGTAAGACTAGCGAAAAGTTGATCACCGGCATGGATTATATTTCTACCTAATTCTATTGCACGAACTTCGGTGTTATCGTAGATGTCAGACTTGCTTTTCATCTTGTCGATCAGGGTGTTGACCACTTTGAGGATCCTTGTGACAAGCTTGCGATCTTCTAAGATCTTAAAGAGTCTTAGGGTATCATCGATGAAGTCTTCTATCAGGGAGATCGGAAGTTCAGCCAGTAGTCCATTGATGTCTTCAGTGGAGTAGGGCGGCTTCAGTCCAGCCTCCTTGACCTTATCTATCAGTCTATCTTCAAGGTCAGTGGCCGTCTTAAAAGATCCCAATGCACTTAGTCCGGCCTTTAAGATCTTGGGTAACTGCCAACCCATCGTAAACACTAGTGAAGAGCTATCCTTGAGCAGGTTGATCAACTGCGCTGGATTAGAAGTATAGCCTTGTAGGGTCTTAAATGCCTCATCTATCTCCTCTCTGATATCGGGAGAAGGGTAGATGTGATCTAAGAAATAGGACTTCAGTTCTTCTAATTTCTCTTTAGTAAAGGAACCCGGTATATCATACGCACTCGTTATATCCTCGTAGGTGTAGCGATCACTGATCATGCTTCTATAGGTGAAGATGATTTCTGCTCTGACTTCTTCGCGGGTCATGTGGTAAAGGTAATTAGGGAATTAGCGAATGAGGCAATTAGCGAATGTTTTGCGACTTCGTCGAAATCTTTTCTTTTGCATCAAAAGTACTCACCCTGCTGCATGTCCACAAGGGCCATGAATCTGTCCCTCTCTTGAAATAGAGGGGCGAGGATAATTTGTGAATTAATAGACCACATCTTCATATTAATGGAAGGCGTGGCCTTCCAACTTTTGGTACGGTTGTAAGTAAGCTTTTGTGGGATTAAGAGTGAAGGGAGATCAAGTTTTTAGTTGAATATTATGGAATACGAGGAATTACAAATTAACAAAAGCTTGCTGGTCTCGCCTTAGGTGAGAACAACATTAGCGGAAGGCTCATTTTTTAGTTCTTTTTTGGAGAAGCAAAAAAGGACAATTCTCTTAGTTGGTGAGAACGTGGAATAAAGGGATTATAAATGAGGTTGCTATGCTAGCCTCTTATGATCGACTCATAAGTTTATTAGATAGTCTTTGTCGGAAAAAACTATGTTACGGACATAAGATTTGTACTTCTCGGCACCTAGACAAACTCGGCACGGCGCTCAGCTCGAAGACCAATGGAATACAGTGATTATATGATCATCGAGGGTATTCGAGATGCCTGTATAAGTGAGCTACTTTGCAAGCTCTTTACTTCACGCGGTTCCGCTCGAAGACGATTATAAAATCATTCGCTAATTCTCTCATTCGCTAATTAGCTAATTCCATCAATCAATTAGACACCGCCAGCGACCTACCGACCTTCCTACCGGTAGCATGTTCTGCTAGACCTTCATATAGCCACTTAGCAAG
>CAZXIE010000036.1:0-21940 GCA_964640065.1 uncultured Saprospiraceae bacterium | reverse complement strand
TCATAGGCATACTCGTCTTCGCAGAGCTTACTACTGCAGTCAGTGCACATGGCTCCAGGATCTGGACCTCCATGTCCACTAACTACGTAGAAGACCTTGCCTTGCAGTTCTTGATCGATGAAGTCTACTTTGGCATATTGCTTTCCGTAGATGTCATCATTGATAAAGCTTTGTAAGGCGATCGGTGTTGGGTTGGGTATTGTGGTATTGCTCTTTTTAGTTGTGCTGTGATTGTTGGTTGAGGTTGAAGTATTGGAGGTATTACCTGTCGCTGATACGGCGATCGGGTTTTCTTTGTCTAACTCTGGAGTTGGTACCCATAAGATCTTGCTCTTGGTGAAGTGGGTGCTCCGTACTCCTCTGTTGAGTAGGCTTTCGTTATATTCTTTGATGCGGACGGCTTGCTTCCAGTCGTCTATGCCAAGTGTCGATCTGATGCTCTTACCATTATAGTTATAGAGTTGGATCGGCAGGGTGTACTTCTTATGCATGTAGAGGTAAGAAGTGCTCTTGAGGTTATTCATGTCCAAGAATGCTTGCTTCATACCATTGGCAGAGGTCATCTCGTATCTCGCTAATATGTTATGTAGCGCGTCGCCCGATCTAGGGCTTACTGTGTGATACTCTCCATCGGTGATCTTCGGACTTTCTGCTTGTAGAGAAGTCGCCATCAGGCAGAGAAGTATCAAATTGAGAATTCCGACAGATAGCAACCGCAAAGCCCGACAATAGTCTACCTTGTGACTCGTAAAACCCGGATTAAATAAAGAAGCTTTTAGCAACACTTTTTATATAACTATCTGAAATACAAATATATACAATTGATATAAAATTGTAATATGTTTTTCGAAGAGTTAGTTTTATATATGTAGATCCCTGAGAGTGAGACAGATAATAGCACAATTAGGCTTTCATCTTAAGATAGAGTATCGTTCGTGGCCACAGATCGCCTCATTGCTGCTCTTTATGTGGTGTATCGCATACGTTATCTATCGCGTCCGTCCAGAGATCACGCCCTCAGACTTTAACTTCATCTACTGGATCATCGTACTGCTTACTTCCGTGAGTGTAGCGATCAGAGGTACGGCCCATGCACGCAGTGGCGAGCGACTCCTCATGTATAGCGTCGTCTCTCCGAGTACGGCTCTTATCGGCCTCATCCTCTTCAACGCCATCTACATGCTCATCGTAGCACTCGCACTTTATCTTGGACTGCTACTGCTCTTTTATCCGCAGATCACACTCTCGCTCGACTACTTTCTCCTTATCATCGTAGGTAGTCTGACGATCGGCATTGTGTTATCTTTCGTATCAGCGATATCCAGATATCTAGACGGTCAGCATACCTCACTGAGTGTGCTATCGATACCACTGCTTATACCGAGTCTGATGCTCTCACAGAGTATCGGCCAAGAACTACTCAGCTCTGGTCAACTAGAGACTAACAAGTTTGTTATTCTGTTAGGATTAGCGATGATAAGTGCTGCACTTGCTATCATCCTTTTCCCATATTTGTGGCGCGAATGAAGACAACAGGACTTTTATACCATAACTGGTGGAAGGTACTCGGTGCCCTCCTGATGCTCTACACCTTCGTCGTGGGTTTTTATATACCACTACGACCAGGTATCGTCGAGGTCAGTAATACCGTCCTGATCGCAGGCGAAGCATACAGCATCGACATCAAAGCTTATAATGCTCACTTCACCCATGAGGGCTCCAAGCTCGGCGCCTACCTGAGGATCGATAACAAGCACATGTCACGCGTCCCCTATGTCACCGTGACTGATCGTAACACTGTCAATCTCAAAGGGCAAGTCCCAGCGGACTTCCCAGCAGATGCAGATGATGACATCATCAACGCTACACTTGTCTTGCAAGACCAAGTCGACGGATTCATAGTGTATCCGCCGGGTGTAGTGATCCAAAAAAACTCATCACAGGTGACATCGGCAGCTACTTGGGGCGACAGTTTGTTACCAGACAACTCGGAGTGGACGTGGAAGTTCCCTTACGTGGGCAACCTCTGGGAAACCGTGCGCAATACTTTCTTCCATGTAGCCATTTGGATGGCGATGTTCGTCTTGCTCATCGTCAGCTTGATCTATAGCATCAGATATCTGCGATCAGCAGATTTATTACATGATGCGATAGCATCAGCATTTACGGAAGTGGCGATGGTCTTAGGCATGGCAGGCATGATCACAGGTTCCTTCTGGGCCAAAGCGACATGGGGTACCTACTGGACGAACGATCCCAAACTCAACATGTCAGCGGTCGCGGTGATGATCTATCTGGCATACCTCATCTTGAGAGGTTCGCTTTCTAATCAAGACCAAAGGGCCAAAGTATCGGCGGCATATAACATCTTCGCATTTGTGGCGATGATCCCGCTCATCTTTATCATACCCCGACTCACCGATAGTATGCATCCCGGCAATGGTGGTAATCCAGCCCTAGGTGGCGAGGACTTAGATAGCACACTGAGACTTGTGTTCTATCCGACGATCATCGGCTATACTCTGATGAGTGTATGGTTAAGCAGCCTCATATACCGTGTTAAGCGACTGAGGATCAAGAGACTAGAGCACACACTTAAAGTAACAACAGTATGAGACAACAGATCAGGGCCGCAGCGACGGTCATCTTTCTCTTTCTTTTCACTTACGTAAATGCTGCCTCCGCCACAGACCACTATGACAACAGAGGTAAGATATATACCGTTATCATCTGTGCAGTCATCGTCATACTTGCTATGGTATTTTATCTCTTTTATATCGAGCGTCGACTCAAGAAGTTAGAAAGGAGATACCAAGATGAAGAGGCCTTAGGCAGAAAGCCATAAGCTGTATGCTATAAGCAGTAAGCTGAATGCTTTATGCCGAAACTAAGATCCAAAGATCCAAAGAACGACTTTAACCAATAAAACCACTTAAACCAACTAACTAATTAAACTAGTTAAACCATAAACTAAAAAAATGTCAAGCCATAACTTCTACAACACCGTGATGCAGAACTTCGATAAGGCTGCATCGTACACCGACTATCCCAAGGGTTTGCTTGCGCAGATCAGAGAGAGTAACGCTGTGTATCAGATGAGATTTCCAGTGAAGATCGGCAACTCCTATCAGGTCATCGAAGCCTATAGAGTGCAACACAGTCAGCACCGACAGCCCACGAAGGGAGGTATCAGATATAGCGATCTTGTAGATCAACACGAAGTGATGGCACTGGCAGCCTTGATGACATTTAAGTGTGCTATCGTCGATGTGCCATTTGGTGGTGCCAAGGGTGGTATCAAGATCGACCCACGCAAATACAACGAAGACCAGCTACAGCGCATCACACGTAGATATACTGTTGAGTTGATTAAGAAAGGATTTATTGGGCCGAGTATCGACGTACCAGCACCCGACTATGGGACATCTTCGAGAGAGATGGCATGGATCCTCGATACGTATCAGACATTCTCTAAGGGAGAGATAGATGCCGTTGGTTGTGTCACTGGTAAACCGGTTAATCAAAATGGTATTAGAGGTCGGACAGAAGCAACAGGACGAGGTGTCTACTACGGCATAAGGGAAGCATGCGCTATCGAAAGTGATATGAAAGAGATCGGCCTCACGCCAGGTATGGCGGGTAAACGGATCGTCGTACAAGGGTTTGGTAACGTAGGCTCCTACTCAGCATTGATCGCTAGTACTGAAGGCGATGCGAAGATCGTCGGCATCGCAGAGTGGGATGCAACTCTACATAATCCTGATGGTATAGACATCCCTAAGCTCATCAAACACAAGAAAGCACATGGCTCCATCGCCAAATTCCCAGGAGCAAAAGCGCTAGCCAAAAAAGAAGACTGGGCAGGCATCGACTGTGATATCATGATCCCTGCTGCCCTCGAAAATCAGATCACCAAGAAGAACGCCAAGAAGATCAAAGCACGCATCATCGCTGAAGCGGCCAATGGTCCGATCACAGCAGATGGCGAAGCTATCTTGCTTAAAAAAGGTGTCATGATCCTACCAGACATGTACCTCAATGCTGGTGGTGTAACCGTCTCCTACTTCGAGTGGCTTAAGAACCTCTCTCACATGAGATTTGGAAGGATGGAAAAGCGCTTTAACCAGAATACTTACGAGAGTATCATCGGAGCCGTAGAGCGCCTCACTGATAAGAATATCTCCAAGAAAGAAAAGGGCCTCATTACCCGTGGAGCAGATGAGATCGATCTTGTCAGATCAGGACTCGAAGAGACGATGGTCAATGCCTATCGTAATATCAGAGAGGTCCTCAAACGCAAACGCAAGATCCAAGATCTTAGGACAGCGGCCTTTGTCAACTCCATCGATAAGGTGGCTAATGATTATATCTCTCTCGGGGTATTCCCATAAGGTAGAAGAGTTGACTTTGAGTTTTGAGTAGGCTCAGCATGACTATCTTCAGTTTTGTTGTTTATAGATAATATATTATCTGTTATTTGAGTATTCAGTATATTTAGATAATATATTATCTAATATGGGCAAATACAGTGTACATAAGTTGCCATCTGATGTTCTTACTTCTACGGCTCAACACGTTGCGACGATTAGAAAGGAAAGAGGGTGGACGCAGCTAGAGTTAGCAGATAAATCAGGTGTGTCTTTTGGAAGCGTAAAAAGGTTTGAAAGATTAGGCAAAATCTCCTTTGAGTCTCTTCTGAAGATAGCAGAGGCATTGAATCGACTTGAAGACTTTGAATCCATCCTTCTTCCCAGAGACAACAAGAGACTTGAGAAGCTTTTTAGATCTTCATAATGAAAAAGAAGAAATTCGCCCAGCTAGCCCTCCAAGGCCGTAAGCTTATCAATGTCTTTATTCAATTTGACGGAGATGAAAAGCTCGTGGGCAAGCTCATCCTAGATAACAGATTAGTTCACTTCAAATATGAGGATGATTTCCTCGGTCTCGGTATGAATCTGTCACCATTTAAGTTGGAGCTGACTGATCGCATACAGGTAGCGCCTCCTGATCCTTTTCATGGTATATACGGCGTCTTCGATGATTCGCTTCCAGATGGTTGGGGCATGCTTTTATTGAATCGTGCGCTAGAAAAAAAAGGTCTTTCACTGAGCGATATCAACATCTTAGATCAACTAGCCTATATCGGAGAATCCGGCAGAGGTGCACTGATTTATCGCCCTGCTATAATAGAAGAGCGACACTTTAGTGATGATATCGATCTTGATAATCTAAAAACTGTCATGGACAAGGTATACTATGGCACTAGCACAGAAGTAATCGAAGAGCTTTGGTCGCTAGGAGGATCTTCTGGAGGAGCAAGGCCGAAAGCAAGCGTAGGTTATAATTCTATCACTAATGAGCTCATCCATGGACAAAATATACTCCCTGATAATTTCAGTCATTGGATCATAAAATTTCCAAGTGCAGAAGATCCTCACGATATGGCGAATATAGAATACGCCTATCATAAGATGGCGCTTGCTGCCAACATCCATATGAGTGACTGCGCATTGTTCGAAAGTTCGTCGGGTATGCAAGTATTCGCTACCAAACGATTCGATAGAATCGGTAATGCTCGCATACACATGCACTCTATGGCGGGACTTACGCATGATAACTTTCGCTTAAGTTCTATTGACTATGGGCATATCATCGATGTAGCATATCGGCTTGAGCGTACAGCGATATCTCGTGAGAAGATACTTCGGCTAGCTGCTTTTAACGTGTATAGCCACAACAGAGACGATCATTCGAAAAACTTCTCATGGTTGATGGATGCATCGGGTACGTGGTACCTTGCTCCTGCATATGATCTGACGTATTCCTCTACCAGCATCAACGAGCACAGTACGAGAGTAGCAGGAGAAGGTGCTAATCCTAGTAGAGCACATCTGTTAGAGCTAGCACGGGAGTTTAGTATTACTAAGCCAAATGACATCATCGATCAAGTCCAAGAGTCATTAGCTCTTTGGCCCAGTTTTGCTAAAGAGTGTGGAGTTAGTAAGGAGTCAACAGAAAGAATACAAGCCAAGTTTTTAGAACTAAAAGATTAGCCTTCTCACCCTCGGAGCGGATGAGATCGACCCCTTGATAAATATCTAGAAGTGATTCCATATTAATCAAGTAGATTTTGGAATAGTCCTGCTGTCACTGCTTTTGAGAACTTTAGGATGACGCTAACTTTTTGCGCTCAACTAATCCTTGCTTCCCGTTGTATCTACTATAGAAGAACTTAACTAAGTGTGTATCATGCGCTTCAGACATATCACTGGCAGTAAGGGTTTGACACATGCTCCTCGGGAACAAACTAAAATCAAATTGACATGACAAAATTCAAAGAATTATGTACCGCGTTTAGCAAAGCACAAAGCGATTTCATAGCCTTCCAAAGTGACTGTCACCAGTTTGCAGTGGAAATGATGGAGGAATTAAAGGTCTATTTTGAAGTGCCTGACAAACAGTATTCTCTCTATAAGATTAATGAACAAAACCAATTTGTCTTAGTACAGAACGCACTTGTCAATGCGCTAACACTCCGACCTGATTCATCGTGGCAATTTGGTATAGGACTCACTGTCTGTTCAGCTCCAGAATCGCTTCCGCAGGAGTTGATCTTAATTCACGTACATATTCGTCAGGATATGGAAGGTGATTTTTATATCAAATATGGAAATCAAGAACTAGAACATAAGGTGATGAATGAAGAAAAATTTGATTTCATTCCATTTTTTGATTTTTTGCATGAGACGATCATCAAAACATACGAAGATCATATCACACATTTTGTAGGCAAAGAAACACGAAGGAAGATAGGTTATTAAGGTTCATTTGTATAGTGGGTTTTGATCTCAAAAATATGCGGTTATAGTATATTGATGATTGTAAAACCAAAACATAACATGACAAAAACAATCTTCATAACAGGATCCTCTTCAGGATTAGGAAAAGCGGCAGCTATCCTTTTTGCCGCCAAAGAGTGGAAGGTGATCGCCACCATGAGAAAGCCAGAGCAGGAGACCGAACTAGACAAACTAGACAATGTGACCTTACTGCCACTAGATGTCACCGATACAACACAAATAACATCCACAGCAGCTAAGGCACTAGAATTGGGCGACATCGATGTAGTGTTTAACAATGCGGGCTACGGTCTTGCGGGACCTTTTGAAGGAGCGTCGGATGAGCAGTTAGTCAGACAGCTCAATACCAACCTCCTCGGTGTGATGCGCGTGACAAAAGCTTTTATACCACACTTCCGAGAAAAGAAGAGTGGACTCTTTATCACGACTACATCTATTGGAGGCTTGATCACATTACCATTTAACTCAGTGTATCATGCTACGAAGTGGGGCTTAGAAGGCTATAGTGAAAGCCTCGCGTTTGAACTCAATCCACATGGTATCGATGTGAAGACTATTTCACCTGGTGGTATCGCCACGGATTTTGCTACACGTTCTATAGACATCACTTCACATAGTGCCTATGCTGCGGAGATGCAGAAGGTCATGACCGTTTTCTCTGATCCAGAGCGACAAAAAAATTACTCCTCCGCCGAGCAAATAGCAGAAGTCGTATACGAAGCCGCCACAGATGGCAAGCAAGTCTTGCGCTATCCAGCTGGAGAGGATGCTAAAAAGTATTATGAACAACGGAAGCTAGCAGGAGATGAGATGTTTAGAAAAGGCATCCGTGATGCGTTTTTGGGGTAGGGAAGAAATGAGAGAGTTCTGTTCGATAGAATTGAACGAGCTTTGATAGTACAATGACATACACCATCATAGGAGCAGGAATTGGCGGACTCATACGACAAATGATGAAGATGTATGAGATCGAGAAGTTCTCGAATTGAGATGTACTATTATCTAACTTGAACAAATACCAACATGTATAACATCACCCAAATCAGCGAATACAACAAAGAAGAGTTTTCATTCAAAATGAGAAACGACATTGTGGCGAACCACGATGTGTATTCGATTGGAGATGGAGATAAAGTGGTTGTCATCATCCAGGAGTTACCAGGCATCGGACAGGAGACTTTGGCATTAGCTGATAAGTTTGTGGCGAAAGGGTATCGTGTTGTGATGCCACATTTGTTTGGGCCACTAGGGAAGACTGCAACTGGAGGTAATCTATTTCGTGTGATGTGTATGAGAAAGGAGTTCAAGCTTTTTGCGAAGAATGAAACTAGCCCTATCGTTGACTTTCTCTCTGGACTTTGTAGTTCTTTAAAAGAAAGACACAAAGTGAAAGGAGTAGCTGTCATCGGCATGTGCTTGACAGGCAACTTTGCCATTTCATTAATGGCTAATGATGATGTGTTAGCAGGGTTTGCTAGTCAACCCTCTATGGCTATTATGAAGCAGGATTCTTTGCATATGAGTGAGAATGATATAACAAGGATTAAGACGAATCTAGATAAAGTCGGTCCTATGCACTGTGGTAGCTTTGAAGGCGATAAAATATGTACTAAAACCAAGATAGACCTTCTCAAAAGCACCTTCAATCATGATGATCAAGAGAGGATCATCTTTCACACGTTGCCAGGTGATGGACACTCTATATTGACTTTGGATTTTGTGGATAAAAAGGGGCATCCTACACACCAGACACTTGAAACTGTTTTCGGGTATTTTGATGAGCAGTTGGGGTAAGAGTAGGACATCTATTTGGGTGAACCAAAAAAACGATTCATCTAATTAAACCTTTAAAACCAAAAAATAAAATGATCTTCAAATCCGACCGCCTACACTTCCGCAACTGGACGGAACAAGACCGACTACCGTTCAGAGAGATGGGAGTCTCTCCAGAAGTGATGGAGTTTTTTCCGGGCCTACTAACCGAAGCAGAGAGTGATGCCCTTGTAGATCGTGCTATGGCTCACTATGAAGAAAAGGGATATACGGTATATGCAGTAGATCGCATCGATCAAGGAAAAGAAGAGTATATCGGATTTATAGGATTGTATACGCCACGATTTGAATTAGACTTTGGCCCAGATTGGACAGAGATCGGCTGGAGGACGAAGCCCTCTTCCTGGGGAGTTGGACTAGGAACAGAAGGAGCGAGAGCTGTGTTAAAATATGCCTTTGAGCATTTAGAGCTATCTAAAATTTACTCTATGACATCTGTAACTAACAAGAGAAGCGAAAAAGTGATGAAGAAGATCGGTATGAAGCATGTTAGATTCTTTGATCATCCAGAACTGCCAAGTGATAGTCCGTTGTTGAAGCATACGTTGTATTGTATCGATAAGTAAGGGTTGCTTTTATATAATGTTGGGTGGATCACCAGAGTTTGGAGGGCTTGCCACTCTGTCGACGACTATGATCATCGAGAGTAGTGGAGATGTCCGTATAAATGAGTATTCCATCATGCTTTTCACTTTTCGACTGTGCTCGAAGACCATAAGGATATTAGCTCTCGCCTGGTAGCAATGAACTATGGACCTACGCTTCACTCAACGCATACATATACGCCTCCTCTATAGAACCATCTTCCAAAGTCACCTTCACGATCACCCGAGCATAGTCAGCTCCCTCAAATGAATCCAATTTTGCGATATGCTCCTGTAAGTGATCAGAGCTGAAAATGTATCCGTGGATACGATCACCATCGGCATCAAGCTTAACACCAGGATATCCTTGACCAGCTCTCCAGCCTTGATCATAGTACCGTCCTTGGATATGTCCTTTCTTCCAAGTTCCACCGATGTTTTCAAGTAGGTGAGTATTGGATTTACCTGGCATCAGGCTGCCATATACAAAGAGGCGATTCATAAAAACAAAGTAGTGATATCTTTGCCACGATGAAAATACTTGTAGTCTTAATATCGCTGTCATTCTTCTACACGTACAACTCCTGTAATAAGGGAGCTCAAGAAACCACAGCAGTAGTGTCTGAAGCTAAATCGGAGGTGACAAAAGTAGAACCTCCATCTTCTTACGATTATGCTGCCCCAGATCAGGTTATGGTGTTGGATAGATCACTTCGAGAGATCTCAAGCTTAACCTATCAACCTGATGGAGACTATCTCATCACTAACAATGACGAATCTGGTATCTACTTCCGATTACAGCGTAGCAACGGTTCGCTTGTGGATCAAACGAAGTTTGGTAAGAAAGGAGATTATGAGGCTATAACATATCTGGCAGGAAAGGTAATCGTAGCCAAGAAAAATGGAACGCTCTATATCCATGATCCAAAGACTGACGAGACCGATCGCCAAAAGACAAAATTCACATCCGATAATGATATTGAGGGTCTGGCCTATGATACTACAACGCGTAAACTTCTCATGGCTTGTAAGAGCAGAGGGTTAGCAGCCGACAGCCCAAAGAAAGACCAGAAGTGTGTTTATGAATATGACTTAGAGAAGCGCGAGCTAGATACAATACCTTTCCTTTCGATTCTAGATAAGGACCTGAAGGCCTTTGTAACTAAGCACTACGATCTCAGTTCAAAAGCAGCCCTAGAAGGAAAGGTAAAACGCATCAAAGACTTTGCTCCTTCAGGTATCGCCATCCACCCAAAGACCCAAGAGTACTACCTTATCTCTGCCCGAGAATCTACGATAGTGCGTGTAGGTAGAGATAAAAAAATCAAAGAGATCGGATTCTTTAGAGAGTCTACTATTCCGCAGCCAGAAGGCATCACCTTCGGACCCGATGGAGATCTGTATGTTGCTGGGGAGGGCAAAGATGTATCTGGTAAGATCTTCAGATTTAGACCACGCTAGCATGGTATATCACTTAGCACAACTAAATTTAGCCAAGAGTTTATTCAGCAGCCCCAATGCTCCAGGGATGCAATCCTTCAGAGATAATATCACCAAGGTTCATGAGGTCGCTAAGGATGCCGATGGCTTTATCTGGATGTGGGACGAAGATGCCACACCGATTAAGAAAGATGATCCTTTTCAAGACCATCGACTTTTGGTCAATATGTCTGTCTGGCGCGATGTAAAGTCACTCAAGGAATTCACTTATAAGAGCTTCCATGTGGAGATCTTCAAAAGAAAGAAAGAGTGGTTTGGCCAGTTCGCAGGAGCCTATCAAGTGCTATGGTGGATACCCGAAGGGCATATACCTACATTGAAGGAAGCCGAAGGCAAACTTCAACTGCTAGAAAAGGATGGGCCAACACAAGTCGCCTTTACTTTCTATAAGCCCTTTCCTCCAGCTCAGGTCTAAGGCCACATGTAACGAAAACCTATCCGATACCCCACGGACTAAAGAGCCACCAGAGGATCAGTACAAGGATCAGTAGTCCTACTGTGATAACGGCATCCTTCGATCTAGAGTCATCAGTAGTTTTGCGATTACGCTGGAAGGTTACTAACTCAAGACTTTCCACCGGCTGCGGACTAGTTAACTTACTCACTACCATCAAGATAATAGCGCAAAGGATAAAGAGGAATAAAGCAAAGTGCAAGAAGTTGATATCGAGATAATGCCCGAGTAAACTCGTCGGTGCTACATCGATAGTACCTTCGTTATTCATGAATTCTGCAACAAGTCGGAAGATCCCAAGCGCAAATCCTGTCCATAAGGCCACGATAGCGCCCTTGCCATTGATCCACTTAAAGAAGAGACCTAAGAGAAAGACAGCAGCTATAGGCGGCGAGATATAAGCTTGCACGCTTTGTAGATAGTGAAAGATGCCACCACCCATCAGCGACTCCATAAATGGGATCCAACCAAGACTCAGCAGGACAAGTATGATGGTAGCCATCCGACCAAAACGTACGAGATCTTTCTCGCTTGCTTTAGGCTTAAACTTTTGATAGAAGTCGATCGTAAGTAGGGTAGAACTTGAGTTAAATGCAGAGGATAGCGAACTCATGAGAGCTGCTAATAATCCAGCGATAGCGAGTCCCTTGATACCTACAGGTAAGATCTGATTGATCATGGCAGGTAATGCTTTGTCAGCATCGGCCAGATTAAAATCGATGAGTCCCTTTTGCAATAATGCATAAGCGACTACCCCCGGTATAAAGAAGATGAAGACTGGTAAGAGCTTGAGATATCCGGCAAAGAGAGCTCCTTTTCTAGCATTGGATACGTCCTTAGCAGAGAGCGCACGTTGTACGATATATTGATCAGTACACCAGTACCACACACCTAAGATCGGGGCGCCAAAGAGCATGCCTGTCCATGGATATTCTGTGTCTTCCATGGGCCTCCAGAGATTAAAGAACTTGTCTACAGTCGGCCCGTTATTATTGATAGAAGCATCTGAGATAGTGGTGATAAGTTCACCCCATCCACCTATCTGCTGTAATCCAAATATCGTTACTGCCGCAGTACCTAGTAGTAACACAAATGCCTGCACCATGTCGGTATAGATCACCGCTTTAAGGCCACCGAGCACGGTGTAAAACCCTGTGGCAATGACCGTGATAATCGCTCCTGTCCAAAAAGGGATGCCGAGTACTTCAAAAACAAGGGCTCCCGCAAATATGATGAGTGATATCTTCGTGATGATGTACGCAAGTACCGAGACTACGGATAGGTAGTCCCGACAAGCTCGGTTATATCTTTTCTCTAAAAACTCCGGCATCGTATAAACACCTGAGCGGAGATAAAAGGGCACAAAGATCCATCCAAATAATATCAAGACAAGCGATGCGATGATCTCAAAGTTGGCCGTTGGCATATCAGCTCTAGCGCCAGCACCTGAGACGCCAAGGATGATCTCCGAACCTATATTAGAAGCAAAGAGTGATGCACCGATCACCAACCATCCTTGATTTTTACCTGCCAGAAAATAGTCAACGGAAGAAAAAGATCCATCCTTTTTGCCAGTAGCCGCCCACTTTGCTATCCATAGTATGATGCCAAAGTAGATAGCGATGATGATGATGTCTATTGTACCCACGGGTTAAGTTGTTGATTAGAAAATACCGCCCATACTTCCTCCGTCAATCTTGATAGTAGATCCATTGGTGCCGGCAGAAAGTGGACTCGAAAGATAGGCAACTGCTGAGGCAACTTCTCCAACACTTACAAATCTTTCGATTAAAGAGGAAGTCCTGATATCTTTAAAGAAGTCTGCTTCTACTTGCTTCACAGTCTTTCCTTCTTTATCGGCTAGATTACTCAGAAACTCTTGAGCACCTTCTGTCATCGTTGAGCCAGGGACGATAGTATTGATCGTTACATCCGTACCACGAGTTAGTTGTGCCAAGCCACGGGATATGGCGAGGATAGCTGCCTTAGTAGAGCTATAGCCTATTAGATCGTCTGGTACCAATGTCGCACACTCGCTCGACACGAAGATGATGCGTCCCCATCCTGTTTTTTTCATTTGCGGAAGCAAGTGTCTTGATAGTCGTACTCCGCTCATAACATTGACCTCGTATTGCTGCTGCCAATCCTCATCCGTACTCTCAAAAAATGATTGCGATCGATAGATGCCTACATTATTGATGAGGATGTCGATGTCTTCTATGCGGTGCAGCATATCAACTATTTCTTGACGAGATGAAAAATCCGTAGCTATTCCCGACACGTGACCACTGGGCACTTCAGTTGATAACTGATCTATAGCTTTTTTCACACCTTCTTCCGTTCGCCCATTAAGGATGACACGTACTCCTTCTTGGCAGAGCAGCTTGGCGCATCCAAATCCGATGCCTGCAGTTGAACCCGTTATGAAGGCCGTCTTTCCTTGTAGTTGTAGATCCATTTACCAGTTTTTGAGCCCCAACAACTTCTCTCCTAATTCAGACAATTCCGCAGTCTCATATTTGGTTTGCTCCCAGTTACGCGGATCACCTGGGAAGGCATAGCCCTCGGGAGCTATCCTGTCTTTCCATGATTGGACTCTCCACTTTCGTAAATGTTCATTTTCTTCCTGAGCAGGCATCATAGAGACGTACTGAGCGATACGCACTTTGTCCTCAGAGTGATTAGGCCGTATGCCATGCGGCTCTGAGCTATTGAATATCAGCAGGTCACCAGCCTCTAGAGGTACCTTAACGATCTTGTCTTGCAGTCCTGAGACATCGGGCTTGAACTTATTGCGGTCTTCGGGCTGTGTGAGTTTCCATGTATCGTAGTTGCGATACAGCCATGGGATACATTGAAACCCTCCCATGTTTTCGTCGAGCTGATCTGCAAGAGCCAATACCCCTTGTACGTTTTGAGGTTTTGTATCCGGATCATAATCCCAGTGGATAAAACCTTTGTACTCGTATCCAGGTCTGATCGGAAAGTTGAGATTAGCACGATCTATAGTTACCCACAGTTTCTCTGTGCCCCAGATATCTACGAATGCATCGTACACTCGAGGCATCTGACGATTACTCCACAAGTGTTGGTTGTTATATACTTCCACCATGCCCGTCCCAGCGAGCTCCTTCATCTGCATCTCTGCTCGAGGAGCTGTGTACCATGTTTGTCGGTCATCTGGACTCTTATCTTCGAACTCCCATAAGAAGGCAGCTGTCTTCGCCACCTGTTCACGACTCACTGCTTCTTTGATGACTACATAACCATTCTCACGCCAGAAGTGCCAGTCTTCCATCGTTAAGACTCTGAGAGAGTCTGCTGTTGCTTCTGTGCGCAATTGCACATTACTACTTTTAGCGGTAGAAGGATTGCCCGGAATATCCTCATGTTTGTTGACCGGTGCCATAGTTTTTTGATCTTTCACAACATTCTTTATTATAACTCAAAGGTGATGCAAACATTATCAATGTATTTGTCTCTTGTTGATCAATAATTGTACTATATTGATATATATGAGAACGAATGTCTGATTAAACAACAAGAAAGTATAAATGAGTTCTTCCTTACGACTAGAGACTATTTCTACTGATCACACAAAGTCCTTCTCTTTTCTATTTAATCCACGGTTGAGCGATCTTTATTTCTGGCACTTTCATCCTGCATATGAGCTGGTGTATATATCTGGAGCAGATGGTAGAAGACAAATAGCGGATCATCGTTCTAATTATCTAGGTAGTGACTTAGTCTTAATTGGTTCGGGAATACCACATCTAAACTTTGACTACGGTGTAGCATCTGATTATAAAAAGGTGGTATTGCATTTAAAAAAGGAGCTAGTTGAATCTCACTTTATGCTTGTTCCAGAATTATCCGATCTACAATTGCTTTTCTCAAGGTCAAGTCAAGCACTGGTCTTTGAGGATCCCGTAAAGAGTATCGTGGGAGAGAGGCTGTTCGAATTGCAAGACATGGCTCCCGGTCAGCAGTATCTGCACATCATTTCTATCCTACAGAATCTTGGAAGAACTGATCATGTTAGACCTCTTTTAGATAAGCCATATGTAACCTCAATTAGTAATCGAGACATAGATCGCATAAATATAGTTCATGGATATATTGATGATCACTACCAAGAAAAGATATCTCTTGATATGGTAGCATCCTTGACCAACTTATCTAAAGAAGCCTTTTGTCGATATTTTAAGCAGACCACTGACTATACTTTTGTTCAGTTTTTACAACGGTATAGAATCAGTCAGGCGAAATTATTATTGATAGATGGTAAATCTATTAGCGAAGCTTGCTACGCTTGTGGTTTCGAGAGTCCTGCATATTTTAATAGAGTATTTAACAAAATTACAGGTGTCAATCCATCGAGTTTTAAAAAACAATACATCGACGCTCAAACTAGGTGATGAACTCTTGAGGTTTTTCGCCTAAGCTACACTAAGTCTCATGCGCTCCATCTGATAAAACTCCTTGAAGGAAATCATCCGACGTTTCTCCTCGTCATATAACTTGAGAGTAACCGTCTTGAGACTATCCACAAAGGTGAGTGTCTTAGCATACTTCGTGAATAGAGGATTTTCCTTCATGCACTTTTCAAGATTGTAGTTGGGTATGCGAGCACTTAAGTGATGGATGTGGTGTAAGCCGATGTTGCCAGTGAGCCATTGGAAGACTCTAGGTAGCTTGTAGTAGCTCGCGCCTCTAATAGAAGCTAAGAGGTAGTCCCAGTTGCCTCTCCATCTCATATACGTCTCTTCATGTTGATGTTGCACATAGAAAAACCAAAAGGCAACACAGTAGAAGGCGAGTACCATAATCAGCTGGATCATGAAAAACTTCGCCCATCCTAAGAAGTAACCTAGTGTGAGGTATACTATAAGGATCATCAGATTATTAATGACTTGAGTTCTCCTCACCTTATTCCAACCTTTTAGTTTGAAGCCTGGATATCGATTAGAGATGGTCATGTAGAGTAACGGTGCAAAGAAGAACAAGACTATCGGATGTCTAAATAGTCGATAACTAAATCTGCCCCATCTTCCGCGACTTCGATATTCACTAACAGTGATGAAGTTGATATCACCTATGTTTCTTTCTTCCAGTTGGCCAGTGTGACCATGGTGGTGGTTGTGTACTTTTGCCCAATACTTAAAGGGAATAGTCGAGAAGAAACTGCAGATAAAACCTACAACATTGTTAAGTTTCTTAGAGCTGAAGTACGACTGATGTCCACAATCATGTTGGATGATGAAGATTCGCACAAGGAAAAAGACATTTACGAGCCCTATGGCGATAGTGACAAAGATGGACCAATCCACACTGAAGTACATCAATACCCACAGACCTATGAAAGGTAGAAAGGTAGTCACCAGCTGAAGTATGGCCTTCTTATTACTCGGGACTTGATAGTCCTGGATGACTTGCTTCCAGTTTTTGAGCTTTTCCTTGATTTCCAGCTCTAACTCGCTGAATTGAGCGGAGATTTCTTCTTTTCTATTCATCAATTGCGTCTCTAGTAGTACTCAAGTGCTAATGTAAGAATCCAAACAACTATGTGACGTCGTTAATTGTCTTAAGTGACAGTTTATTATGCCATGAGCGACTATGATATAGATAAAGCAATTCGAAAGAACGACTAAAAGTTGATAGATAGATCCATATCTTTCAGGTATGCGATATACATGGTTCATATTGATCAGCTTCGTAGCTGTGACTCAGATGCTTTCAGGTCAGGACAAGTCTGAAGCCTCGTCTCCAAGTTCAAGCTTGTCCGAAGTTCTGAGTCAGATCAGTACTTACGAGAAGACATTAACCAACTCTGCGGGACTCTGGAGAGGCAGGCACCCTATAGTCTTGACCACCTTTAGCGAAGAAGATTATCAAGAGCAAAAGGTTCAGTACACCTATCATATGGAGCAACTCACTGCCATAGATAAGTTGGCTCTTAGTTCTGAAGATCGGATCTCATATGAAACGATGGAACTCAAGCTGAAAGGGATCATCGATCAGTTGGAGTACAAGCTCTATCTCATACCATTTAATGCCGAAGGAGGGTTTTATAATTCTATAGCCAGGGCGATGGAAAGATTACCATTTTCAGATGCTACAGACTATGATGCTTATCTCGGTTGGCTTCCAACCTATAAAGGGTACATAGAAGAGAATATGAAGTTGCTCCAACTCGGTATACAGGAAGGGGTAGTGGCACCGAAAGTCATCGTAGGCAATGCCATCCAACATATCCAATCATGGAAAGGATCAGATCTTAGTGAGCATCCATTAACAGCTAAGGCGATGGCTTCACTTGAGGGGCTTTCCGATGCTCAGAGAGCCAAGTATACTAGAGACATACAAGTGACGATGTCACAGATCTGGCCGGTCTATCACAGACTTGAACATTTCTTGAGCTACTTCTACATGGAGGCGGCTTATGAGGCACCAGGTATCTCAGAGATGCCTAGAGGTAAAGAATACTACGAGAATAGGGCTGACTACTTTACCACTCTTAATATGACACCAGATGAGATCTATCAGCGTGGAGAAGAAGAAGTGGCACGAATCAAAAAACAGATGGAAGAGATCATAGTGCAAGTGGGCTATGAAGGATCTTTTGATTCATTCATACAGATGCTCAGGGAGGATGAGCGGTTTTATGCTGATACTCCAGAGGAGCTTCTCAGTAGGGCGGCATGGTTGAGTAAGAAGGCTGAGGGTCAACTGCCTCGACTTTTCAAATACTTATATAAGATACCATTCACTGTAGAGCCGGTGCCCGACGAGATAGCTCCGACCTACACAAGTGGCAGATACGTAAGGGGTAGTCGCAGCCAGGATCGACCAGGCATCTACTGGGTCAATACCTACGACCTCAAGTCTAGACCACTTTATAACCTGCCTGCTCTCACGGTACATGAAGCTGTGCCAGGTCATCATCTTCAGATCATGCTGGCTGCAGAATTAGATAGCATTGCTGCCTTCAGAAAGAGCTTCTACATCAGTGCCTTTGGAGAAGGGTGGGGATTATATTCTGAATACCTCGGAGAGGAGATGGGCATGTATGAGGACCCTTATGATCGATTTGGAAGATATACTTATGAGATGTGGAGAGCCTGTAGATTAGTTGTCGATGTAGGTCTGCATTATAAGGGCTGGACGCGTCAAGAAGCCATCGATTTCTTGGCTGGTAATACAGCGCTATCAGTACATGAGGTCACCACTGAGATCGATAGATACATCGGTTGGCCAGGTCAAGCACTCAGTTATAAGATAGGGGAGTTGACCATAAAAGATTTGCGAAAGCGGGCTGAAAAGGAGCTAGGCGATAGGTTTGATATCCAAGAGTTTCATCACAGAATTTTGAAAAATGGCTCTGTTCCTCTACCGACATTAATCAGGGAAATAGAGAGTTGGATAAAGAATGCTAAAGAATAACTTTATACATACGTGCAGTCGTAAGTAATACATATAACTGATTTATGGTAGTTATTACCTTATTATGATACATAATATGTATCTTGTGATCAGATAGACGGGACTCTATCTACTCATAACTAAGGATAATGATGAAAACTCAATTATGGCTAGCCATTCTGGCTGTGCTATGTCCATTTGTTTTAATTGGGCAGTTCTCAACTCACAATGCAGCGGTTTGCCAAGGAGCTCCGCGTATACTTTGTAACACATCGCTCGACGGTCAGTCCAATGCTTTTGGGACAGACATGCTAGATACATATACCTGCAGTGGTCAAAATCCCGCATCAGGATATAACGGTAACGAACGTATCTATCGACTAGAAGTCAATATCCGGATGGAATATGACATTCGCATAAGCGGTGTAGAAGATCCAGAACTCGATTTCGACCTCTTACTCATGAGAGAAGGGTGCGAATCTGGAGACTGTATCAATGTTAGCCAAAACGAAAGCAACGAACCAGAAAGAATAACTGTCATCCTTAATCCGGGTACTTTCTACATCATAGTAGATACCTGGGAAGGAGAGATTGGCACTTTTGACATATCGGTCGATTGTAACCAAGCTCCACCGCCTGTATTATGCGAACCTGCAGAGACGCTGTGGTGCAACGACATTGTATCAGGAAATACTTGGGGAGGTACGAGTAACTATACGGCCGATCTATATGACTGCTATACGGGTACAGGGACATTTAATGGCCCTGATGAGATCTTTAGTTTTACAAAGGATCGTTCTTCTGATAATCTCAGGTTGTTTCTCTTCACAGAGACGCCTAATCTCAACATATTCCTTATCAGCCAGTGCGATATTAATGGATTTAACTGCGCCTTAGCAGGTGAGCCTTTCGAAGGCGGTATGTTCATAGATGAAGGAGATCTTGGTCTTCCCGCAGGAGAATACTACGTTATCGTAGATGGTCGTAACTCAGCTACGGACGGAGAATACAGTCTTTTATTAGAGTGTGATGCATTTGATTTCTCGGATGCCGATGAGGTGATCTGTGGGCGACCATTGGAAAATCAAAGCTTTGCAGGAGGTACCGACGTACGATCTTTATATGGATGTGAGGGAAGCGTACCTGCACCTTTTAATGGTCCAGAGCGCTCCTACTTTTTTGATGTAGCTGGTCTAACTGATATCACGATACAGTTAGATAGAATTTCATTCTCAGGAGATCTTGGCTTGTTCTTATTTCAAGCTGGCGGAGGAGGTACTCCGATATGTATAGATGCGTCGATAGGAACTGATAGAACTCTTACGATTAATAGAACACTAGCAAGTGGTAGATACTATCTCGTAGTAGATAGTAGAAAAGAAGCCTTCTTTGATTTATCAGTATTCGGTTGTGTTTGTCCTATAGATGGGGTCCTGACATGTGATGAAACTATCAGTGCTTCTAACGCAGGAGGAGAAGACGATATCAGATTTGTAGCAGGAGATTGCTTTAGAAACTTGCGCGTGGACGCTCAGGATAGAGTCTATGAGTTCACGGCTCCTGATAGTGGGATGTACGTATTTAGATTAACTAATGAAGAAGACTTAGGGATTTTCATATTTGACGATTGTCAGAGACCGAGTACCTGTCGAGGGTTTTCTAATACGAAAGGAGATGAAGATGCGGTCGAGCTTGTCCTTCAGGCTGGAGAGACCGTCTTTATAGCTGTAGATGGAATCGCTAGACTTGTTACTTCGACTTTCGATTTGTCAGTTACTTGTAATACTGTCCCAGATAGTGATAATGATGGCATCATAGATATGTTAGACAACTGTCCTGATCGGTCAAATCCCGATCAAGCTGATAATGATGGAGACGGCATGGGAGATGTCTGTGATGATGATGACGATAACGATGGAGTGAACGATATAGATGATTGTGATCGATTAGATCCGATGATCAACTTCGCAGTAGGAGATGCCTGTGATGATGGAGATCTGACCACTGAAAATGACGTAATAAGATTTAACTGCGGATGTCAAGGAACACCTCGAAGTGACTTGGATGGAGACGGCATCTTTGATGATGAAGATAACTGTCCTGATATGCCAAATGCGGATCAAGCAGATATGGATGGTGACACGGTAGGTGATGTTTGTGATAATGATCTTGACAATGATGGTATAGCTAATGGAGAAGACTGTGCTCCAACAGATGCGAGCATAGCTCTTGTCCTGGGAGCTCCTTGTGACGATGGAGATGATGAAACAACAGGAGATATCATAGAACCTGGTTGCTTATGTGCAGGGACTCCGATCAATAGATCTATCCAGCTTTTTGTTGGCAATGCTACAGGTGATCAAGGAGACGTCGAGTGTATAGATATAACAGCGACAGAGTTTACAGATGTAGCTTCAGGATCATTCTCAGTATCTATAAATCCTCAAGTAGCACAGGTTGTTGAGATTAATAATTTGGCCCTCAACCCTGGTACATTTACGGGTTCACTTTGTATGGCCGGAGGAACGAATCAAGCTTTCGTTGTATGGTCTGCAGAGCCTGGATCTTCTTTGACACTAGGCCCCGCTACTCCCATCGTGGAAGTATGTTATGAGTTTACTTCACCAACTCAAGGAGCTGCTATTGTAACTATTACCGATGATTGTCGTCCAGCGGAGTTCTTTGATGTAAATGGTGATCCTATCGATTTTGAATCTAATATGGGTATCCTTTCTAATCTAGGAGCGCGCACAGGAAGCGGTATGGCCATAGGAGGAACGATCACAGATGCTAGTAGACTGGGTGTAGCATCTGTCGCCGTTCAGTTGATGGATGACGACGGAGAAGCCGATGTCTATATGACTGGTGATGATGGAGTATATGCACTCAATGCCACTGAAGGAGAATCTTATGAGATTATTCCTAATAGCATGGAAGAAACGAGATTAGAATTAAGCGCTTTAGATGTGATGCTCTTTAGACAACACTTTGTGTTTGCAAAGACATTCACTCATCCACATCAGTTCATCGCAGCAGATATAGATGGCAATGGTACTCTAAGTGTTCGTGATGAACTTCTACTTACACGGATGATACTTGGCATCTATGATGGGGATGCCCCTGTGTGGAGATTTGTTGATGCTAATCATGAATTTATTATGCCTGAAGACTTCAGTATCTCAGGTCCCATCTTCGATTATCCAAACAGTGTACGCGTAGAATCTATACTTGATGATATGGATCAAGATTTCTTAGGAATTAGAGTAGGGGATCTTAGCGTATTGGAT
>CAZXIE010000035.1:0-27599 GCA_964640065.1 uncultured Saprospiraceae bacterium | reverse complement strand
GAGTAGAGGTACTTCTATCTTATTGAATTGTAGTCTATTCTTCTTGATAGTCTTTAGCATCTCGGCACCTATCCTAGCTTTCATGCCTTCGAGATAATTAAGTGGGTCTGAGTGATACGTTTCAAAGTTCTCTGGTGATCTAGTGAGTGTTGTCGTATCCAGCTTTTCCAACTTCATCTTAGGAAGAAAGTAACTAAGGATCGGAGCTAGCTTTTGAAGCATCGGCGAAAGATCTGGATCAACTTCCAGAGCAGCACTTCCAGATATGGCTCCTTTTATCTTCTTCGTCTCTTGTGTTAACAAGTACTCATTAAGCACAAGACCACCCATGCTATGTCCCATCAGAAAAAAGGGTTCAGCTATTGTTGTTTCAATCTCTTTCAGATCATGTACATACTGGATAAATTTATTCACATAAGCTCTTGGTCCTTCTGACTTGCCATGCCCTCTTTGGTCATAGGAAGTCATGTTGATACCACGGCTATTGAGGTACTTACCAAAGTCATCATATCTCATGGCGTGCTCTGCGTATCCATGCAAAACCAAAAGGTGAGCTTCGGGATTATCTATGTGCCATTTATAAACTTCTACGCGGGTGCCATCCTTGAGATGGTATAGTGACTGAATCATACGACCAATATAATTAAAGGAACATCCACAAAAAAAGCCGATCCAAAAGATCGGCTTCCTATATAAGTTTATGATTTACTTTCTCTTATCCTCCAAAATCATCAAAGGCGACATTCTCTTCTGGGATGCCCCAGTCGTCTGCCATCTTGATCACACATTGGTTCATGATCGGTGGACCACAGAAGTATAACTCTAACTCTTCCGGAGCTTCATGCTTCGCTAGAAACTCATCTATAACGACCTGATGTACATATCCTTTAAATCCATCTCCTTCTGGATCATCGAGATCTTTCTTGAGTACCCAGTTATCTTCTGGTAGTGGATTGTCAAGTGCTACTGCAAATCTAAAGTTCGGGAAGTTCTTTTCTATCGCTCTAAACTCCTCAACATAGAAGAGCTCTTGCTTAGTTCTACCACCATAAAAGAAGGTCACCTTACGGCCTGTCTTCAACGTGTGAAAGAGATGGTATAAGTGAGATCGCATAGGAGCCATCCCTGCACCACCACCAACATAAAGCATTTCGGTCTCAGTTTCTTTGATAAAGAACTCACCATAAGGACCTGATATCGTCACCTTATCTCCTGGCTTACACCCGAAGACATAAGAAGAACAGATACCTGGATTGACATCCATCCATCCTCCCTTAGCTCGGTCAAATGGTGGCGTTGCAATTCTAATCGTCAACGAAACTATATTACCCTCCGCTGGGTGATTAGACATCGAGTATGCTCTAAAGATCTCTTCGTCGTTGACCATCTTTAGATCCCACAACTTGAAGTTGTCCCAATCTTTCTGAAACTTATCAGGGCTATCATGATAATCAGGATGTGCTGTGATATCTATATCCTTACTATAATCTACAGTCGTAGGTGGTACATCTACTTGTATATAACCTCCAGCTTGAAAGTCAAGTGTTTCTCCTTCTGGCAGTCTTACGATAAACTCTTTGATAAAGGTCGCCACATTATAATTAGAGATTACCTCGCACTCCCACTTCTTGATGCCGAAGACTTCCTCTGGCACCCTGATCTCCATGTCCTCTCTCACCTTCACTTGGCACGCTAGCCTCTTATTCTCGGCAGCTTCCTTACGAGTTAAGTGGTTCATCTCAGTAGGGAGTACATCTCCTCCTCCGCTATCGACATGACACTCGCACATCGCACAGGTTCCACCTCCACCACATGCTGAGGGTAGAAATACATTTTGATCTGACAACACAGAAAGTAGAGAACTTCCTGGCTTTGCGATGAGTGGTTTCGAATCATCACCATTGACGATGATTCTGACATCTCCTTGTGCTACTAATCTCTTGTTAGCAAATAGGAGAATGTATGATAGTGCTAGTATCACCGCACTAAAAACCAGAATAGCTGTAAGTATAGTCACCATAGGTTATACCTTATTTCTATTAATATAATTTCTTAGTTGCCTCCGATAGCCGCTGGGTCGATACCAAGAAGGCTCAAGAAAGCCATCCCCATTAATCCAGTGAGCAAGAAAGCCATCCCAAGTCCACGTAGTGGTCCTGGGACATTGCTATATTTTATTTTTTCTCTGATAGCCGCTAGTGCTACTATCGCTAAAAACCATCCAAATCCTCCTCCTAATCCAAAGGCTACAGATTCTGAAAAATTGTATTCTCTTGATACCATGAAGAGTGATCCTCCTAGGATGGCACAATTCACGGTGATCAGTGGCAGGAAGATTCCCAAGCTGTTGTAGAGCGAGGGAGAAACTTTCTCTATTATCATTTCTACGAGCTGCACCATAGATGCAATCACGGCGATAAATAAAATGAATCTCAGGAAGGTAAGGTCCTGTCCAAGGATACCTCCTTCATCAAGTAAGAAGGTATTAATCAGCCAGTTGATCGGCATTGTGATCCCAAGTACAAAGATGACCGCTAGACCAAGACCAAAAGCCGTCTTCACCGTCTTAGACACTGCCAAGAAAGAACACATCCCTAGAAAATAGGAAAGGATGAGATTCTCTATAAAAGCAGCTTTGATAAATATGTTGAGTAAATCCATGTCCTATTGATTTATGAGATGTCTACTAATTTTGGATTCCAAGTTCTGTGTACCCAGATAAGGATAGCAATCAAGAACATCGCTGCCGCTGGTAGAACCATCAAGTTGTTATTAGAGTACCAAGAAAACCAAGTCCCGATACCTGACTCTGCTGCTGTGTTAATCCAGTACTCTGGTGTTGATCCGATGATCTTCATCTCAAGTGGAGATCCTGCTAGTAGAGATCCCTTACCGAAGAGCTCTCTGAAGAATGCAACGATGATCAATATCACTCCATACCCTACACCGTTACCTACGCCATCTAAAAAAGATTTCCAAGGACTATTCGCCATCGCAAATGCCTCCAAGCGTCCCATCACAATACAGTTTGTGATGATCAGACCGATGAAGATCGAGAGCTGCTTGTAGATGTTGTAGTCTACTGCTTTGAGCGTAAGCTCCACCACAGTTACTAGTGTTGCTATGATCACAAGCTGCACGATCATTCTCACTTGCTTCGGTATCGACTTCCTCAGAAGTGATGTGAACAGATTAGAAAACGCACAGACAAATATCACTGCCACACTGATCACTATAGAAGGGACCAAAAGTGTAGTCACCGCCAGTGCACTGCAGATACCAAGTACCTGTACCGTGATCGGATTATTATCATTGAGCGGATCCGTAAGAAGCTTTCTCTCCTTCTTCCCAAACCCAAACATGGGCTCTTTCTTCTCTATTGTTGTTTCAGCCATCGATTAAGATTTGCTTGCTTTATTAAAGTAAGGCATGTAGTTCTTGATGCCGTCGAAGAGCATATCAGATACACCATCACAGGTTACAGTAGCGCCTGAGATGCCATCCACTTCGTATCGCGGATTTCTCGCTCCGCCTTTTTTCACGACCACAGATGTAAAGTTTCCATCCTTGTCATACAGGCTCTTGCCTTGAAATTGTCTTGGAAAACTAGGGTTGTCTTTTATCTCAGCACCCAGACCAGCCGTCTCTCCAGTATGGTCAAACGACGCCCCGACGATCGTCTTAAAGTCATCCTTGATCGCGATATTTCCCCATATCTCATCCCACAGCCCATTACCTCTGATGGTGACGATGTAAGTCTTGTCACTACCACTTTCGTAAATGTAAACTGGGAAATAGCGATCATCGAGATCTCTCTTTTTTTCTTTTTTCATATCCACATGCTCAGCCATCCCGCCTTTATACCCTCTGCTTTCTACAGCTTCAGTAGTGATCGCTTGGCCTTCATGATCTACCACAAGTTGTGTGATATTGTTTTCAAATATCTGTTGTACTTCTTCATCCGGTATGTCAGCAGCTTTTACGCCTTCACCTAATTGAGATTGGATGGCTGCTAATACTGCCTTCTTGTTAAAGATGGCTTCGTTCTGCTCATGTATTGACTTCAAGCCAGTGTTCATGCCTGCTAGCACAAGGGCTACCACGACGGTCATGATCAATACGAAGAAATATATTTTTGCTGTTTCACCCACGTGCTAATCTTTTAGAAATGTGAGAATCAAGCACCAGTCTATCTAGCAGCGGTGCAAAAGTATTTATGAAAATGATCGCCAACATCCACCCTTCAGGATAGGCTGGGTTCAGCACTCTTATAATCATACCTATAAATCCAATCAAGAACCCATAGGCTATCTTCCCTGCAGGTGTCGACGCAGCCGTCACCGGATCTGTCGCCATAAAAGCCATCGCGAAGAAGAAGCTACCCATGTAGAACTGGTAGTACCATGGCACTGTCATAAATGGTGTAGCATCCCAACCATTGAGAATCATACCCATGAGAGCAGCCCCTACAATCATGCTTAACATGATGCGCCAGCTTGCTATACCTGTTATCAGTAGAAAGCCAGCACCGATCAGGATAAATGGCTTTGATGTTTCTCCTATAGAGCCTGGGATCGTACCCCACCACATCTGAGAGACAGTATATTCTTCAAGCACTCGCTCCCAACCTCCTTGATAGGCTAAAGCAAGTGGGGTGGCTCCGGTATAGCCATCTACAACTACGCCCTCCACAAATTTGTCGAGCCCCATCCATCCGAAGAGGCCATTAAACAGTCCATGCGCCCATCCATAATCAGCAGGTGTCGCATCTCTGATATGCTCAAATCCTGAGATCCAAACATCATCACCTGATATCGAGGTAGGATAAGCAAAGAATACGAAGAGACGTGCCATCAAGGCTACGTTCCAGATATTCATCCCTGTTCCTCCAAATGCTTCCTTTACAAGGATAACAGCGAAAATAACTGAAAGCGCAAGTATCCAAAGAGGTAGGTCTGGTGGCATAATCAAAGGAATCAATGCACCTGTAACCAGATATCCTTCTTCTACACCATGTCCTCTTTTAGAGGCATACCATATCTCGATTGCTAAGCCAACTGCATTCGCCACTACGAATATTGGCAAAAGCTTAATCAAGCCATGAATCAATTTTAGATGAAAACCTTCTAGGAAGCCTACATACTGGCCCATCGCCGCAAAGTGCTGATGACCGAGATTATAAGTGCCAAAGACATAGCAAAGCTGCATAGCAAGAACAACATGGATCATCGTTCTTTTGAGATCCATACCATCTTTGATATGTGTGCCTCCTTTACTCGTATGGTTAGGCGTGAACAAGAATGTGAAGATTGCATCATATCCTGTGTGAAGGATCGGTCTCTTCTTCTTGTCTGGCTCTATTTTTTTTACTGTTTCTAACAATCCCATTTTAATTCTTTCTCCGTTATGATTGTTCTTGTAACATGTCTAAGCCATCTCTGAGGATACTCTGTAGTGGCATTTTGGATGTGCAAGTGAACTCGCACAGAGCAAGATCTTCTTCACTCAGTTCGTATATCCCCAGACCTTCCATCTGCTCGAAGTCTCCGCTCATAATAGCCTTCATCAAATGTTGTGGATAGATTTTCATAGGTAGCACTTGTTCGTACTGACCGCTCATCACAAACGCCCTTTTCTCACCATGTGCATTAGTATCTCCATCAAACTTCAGATTAGGATATAAGAAATTAGGGAAAGTCTTTGAGATCGTCGGTCTTGGTTTGATAGGAAGTAGCCAACCAAACATCTCATAGTAATCACCCTCTTCTATCACACTTACTTGATCTGAAGACTGACTCAAAAATGCATCCTCACCAGTAGTGCGTCCAGAGAGAACATCACCATCTATGATCCTTGCTTTCTTATCACTTAGCCGTCCCTCAAATACCTCTTCAAGGCTGGCTCCTGCATATGTCTTAGCATATACTGGAGCAGTGACTTGAGCTCCTGTAAGCGCTATAAGTCGCTCTGCGTTATAGATCCCTTTATACATCAGTTCACCAAGAGTGATTACTTGCTGCACGTTAAGTGTCCATACTTTTTCACCTGCATTGATCGGTGCAACGTGATGGATTTGTATACCAACGTTTCCACTCGGATGCTTTCCACTGAACCAGTATTTTTCACAGTTGGCCGCTTTCGCAAATACATCAGAAGGAGCACCTTCGCCTCGAGCATCAAGTCCGAGGTGTACTTTACCATCCGTTAATCTTGCCAGTGTATCTATACCTTTCTGAAAAGCCTCACCTTTTCCTTCAACAACAAAGCTCAAGTCAGGTGCTAAGGGTGCACTATCAAATGTTGAGATAAATATGTCTCTCGGTGAAGTACCTACTTCAGGAATCTGATCGAAAGGACGCTCATTGAGTAAAGCCCAACCGCCAGACTCATATAGAAATGCCTGTATATCCTCTCTACTTGCTTCCTTGATACTTGGCGGATCCATCTGTCTATGCTTCACTTCCTTGTCACCAAGTATGATGACTTCAGTGATAGCTCTCTTCGCTCCTCTTCTGACTTCGAGTACCTCTCCGCTTACTGGTGCTACAAACTTGACAGTCGGATTCTTTTTGTCAAAGAATATGATATCCCCTGCCTTCACTTCATCTCCAGCTGCTACTTGTACCTTAGGTATCGGCGACATTCCACGATAGTCTGTTGGCTTAACGGCATATCTCTTTGTGAGGATAGACTCGATTACTTTGGGGGCTTCTCCATTTAGAAAGATGTCATGGCCTTTAGATAAGTGGGTTACACTTGAGCTGCCAGTGTATTCTGGCCCGCTGGATTGCCACAGACTTCTGATAGATGGAATGCGCGATTGTTCTTCACCTTCCTTGATTCCTATTTTCTTCGCTTCCAGTTGTACAAAGTTCTCACTGAGTACCAAGATGGCACTCACTAAGATCAACGAACCAACTATAACTAGCATAGCGATAACAAAGACGCTACCACTGCTATCGGCACTTTGGGCCTGTAGATAGGAAGTTGAACTGAAAAGGAGTAAAACGGTGATTAGAGAAGGCGCAATTCTTCGTACTGATTGCATTGTATAAGACACTTCTTAATTAGGGCACAAAGATAGCAAGCTTTGCACACTATGTGGGTGCCAAATGCAAGTAGAAAAGCAGTTATTTTATTTAGACCTAATCCAAGTAAATCAGCCCTCGTATGTGACCCTGTAGATCACATGTGCAAAGTCATCTGATATGAGCATCGAGCCATCTTCCATGAACTCTAGATCAACAGGCCTTCCCCATGCTTCATCCTTTTCTTCATCTAGCCAACCACTGGCAAATATGTCATATCCTGAAGCCGTCGTGTTGTCTTGGATAGGGACCATCGAGATCCGATAACCTATCTTTTTAGATCGATTCCAGCTGCCATGCTCTGCTATGAGTGCTTGATCACTGTAAGAACCTGGAAACATAGAGGTCTGCGGAAATTCTACACCAAGTGGTGCTGTATGAGGCCCAAGGTTTTGTGCAGGAGCTACATAACCATCACATGACTTCCCCTTTCCAAATTTAGGATCTAAGAGATCGCCTTGATGGCAGTATGGATATCCAAAGTGCTGGTTGTCAGCCGTAGCCCGATTAAACTCGCAGGCCGGAACCTCATCCCCCATCATATCACGCCCATTGTCAGTGAACCAGAGTTCTTGAGTAGTTGGGTGCCATGTGAATCCTACTGTGTTGCGTATACCTCGGTGGACGATCTCCATATTTGATCCATCTGGGTCCATCCTTGTGATCGTGTTAAAGATGTCTTCTGACTCACAGATGTTACACGGTGCCCCCACTGGTACATATAGCTTATCATCTGGTCCAAAGGCGATGTACTTCCATCCATGATGTGATTCTGTAGGATACTCATCATATACGACGATCGGCTCACCAGGATTCTCGAGTTTAGATTCGATGTCTTCGATCTTCAGTATGCGATTCACCTCTGCTATGTATAAGTCACCATCTCTAAAGGCTACACCATTCGGCATGTTGCCGTCTTTCAAAAGAGTGAACATCTTGTCTGACTTCTTATCTCCGTCTGTATCTTGTAAAGCATATACCCTTCCATCTCTTCTTGTGCCAACAAAGACTGTCCCAGACGGACTTACGTCCATCGATCTTGCATTAGTAACATCTTCAGCAAATAAAGAAATCTTGAATCCATCAGGAAGAGTGATCTTTTCTAAGGGTAATGAAGTATCCTCAGTTCCCTGCGAGTCTGCGGTTACATCGGTTGAAGGCTTTTTCTCTGTTGGTGGGTTGATAACATCACAACTGGCAACCAAGAAGACGAGTATACTGAGGACGATGAAGCGCATTTACTTTTATTTTTCAAGCAAGGTAAAAGAATGACCTGAGTATTTCTGCTCATTTACAATCTTACGGAGTGACTGGCATGTCTCGATGGGGTCATCAATTGTTTTTGAGTTAACGATAAAAGCGGGTGCAAATCCTCCTGGATCTACTATCAACTGATTCACAGCTCTCATTTTGCCATCGCCTAACTCTTGAAACTCCCAGTAACCATCACAAAACGTAATTTGTATTAGACTGTCATCAGTTTCAAATTCGTCTGTGAGACATTGCACATCGACCCTTAGAAGGTCTTTGGAGGCGTCATATGTAATCCTGTTATCAAAAAGAGCATCTCTATCTCTTACTGGAAAGGGGATGTTGAACTTGACGTAAGTGACATAACGATCCTCTGTATCCAAAAGAAGTTTTACATCAGAAGTACCAGGAAAAATCTCTGGGTATCTATCGAAGTCCTGAAAAACAGCCAAAATCTGTTCATGTGTAGCTTCGATGATCATCTCCACTTTATACTCCTTGAACTTGATGCCATCTCGCTTACGGGTATAGGCGGAGATACCATCTTCTTCTTTTTCAAGTTCCCACTCTGTCTGGGATTGTCCCTCCATAGCAAATAGAAGGAAGGTCAGTAAGAAACTAACTATGAGTCGAGTGTGTTTTTCCATATTTGTAACCATTCGGCAAAGATCATCGCAGTGGCACCCCAAAGTGTATGTCCATACAGATCGTAGTAAGGTACATCCTTCAAGGTATAGTCTTTCACTTGAAGATCTTTTGTGAGCAATACTGATTCATTCAAAAAATAGTCCATAGGAACCGTTATGACTTGATCGACTTCTGACTTCTGCAGGGTAAAGTCAGGCATATAGTCAAGATAACCTACGAATGGAAAGACGAGATTGTTGCTAGCAAAAACATAAAGTTTTGATAAAGCCCCGATCACCTTGATCTGATCTTGGGGTACTCCTATCTCTTCAAAGGTTTCCCGACGAGCTCCAGACTCATAAGAAAGATCACTCTTCTCTATCCTTCCTCCTGCAAAACTTATTTGTCCTGAGTGAGGATCACGAGGGTGATCTGGTCTTTTGATGAAGACCACCTTCGGTATATCACTATCAAACAAAAGTAAAAGCATCACCGCAGCCTCTCGTGCATCTGGCTTCGGGTGATAATACTTATCTAAAGTAGGCCTTGGCACTGAACTCATCAGTACATGAGCATCTTTACCGGGAAGTGGTTCTTGTAACGCTCTTGTAAGAGCCGTTATGAGATCATGATGTGATGTCCTGTCCTCTATTTCTTTCTCTTATTGGACTGCTTCAGATATGTCTCGATGGCCATAGTCATCGAAGGTGTATCCGATGTGGGCTGTATATTAATCTGAAGTCCTCGGTCCTCGACAGCCTTTTTAGTAGTACTGCCAAAAACCGCAAAGCGAGTATCGTTCTGCTTGAAGTCTGGAAAGTTCTCGTACAAAGAGGTGATACCTAGTGGACTAAAAAAGACGAGCACGTCGTAAGTCACGTCGCTAAGATCAGAAAGATCACTGCTGACAGTCTTATACATCATGACATCCTTGAAGTCAAACTCATTTTCTCTTAAGTAGGTAACTACTTCTATTGATCCAAGATTAGAGCAAGGAAGTAAAAACCTCTCCTTGTCCTTATGCTTGTTAAGGTCCTTTGCTAAGTCTGTTATCTTCCTTTCGCCTACAAATACTTTTCTCTTTCGATAGACGATAAACTTTTGAAGATAATCAGCAACCGCCTTAGAGAGACAGAAGTACTTAGTGGTTTGAGACATCTTACATCTGATGATCTCACATATGCTGAAGAAGTGATCTATAGAGTTCTTACTTGTGAAGATGATCGCCGAAAATTCATCTGGACGTAACCGATTACGTCTAAATTCTTTTTCAGTTACAGGCTCTACGTGTATAAAAGGCCTCCAATCTATCTGAAGATTCCACTTTTTCTCAAGCTCATAGTACGGTGACCTACTAGGCTTTGGTTGTGATATCAATATTGTCTTTACCGGTTTATATGACTCCTCTACCTGCGTCTGACTTTCTACTGACATGTATGCGATTTAGTCCAAAGCTACAATGCCCCAACTATGATCTTATAGAACACCATAATGGGGGCAATTTCGACGGCGCAAAGATAAATAAAAAAATAAAGGGGGTTAAAGCCACGCATACTAACCAAACTAATTATGCCTTTTACTTGTCTAAAAGCATATGCTAAAAGGAAGAGTCCTAGGGCAATACAGATGTATATTTTGACCTCGACCCCAGTCACAAACTCTACTGCCAGAACAACCGGTAAAAGGAATAAGGCCAATACTATATTGTGTAACATAATCGAGTAGTTGAACTGCCCAACCACTGCTCCTAGTGGATATACGCTACCTAATAACCAAATCGTAAAATGCCTAATCATGTAACACGCCACGAGCGCCAAAGCTATCCACCATAAGTGCACCGCTGCACCTCCAAAATGCTTCAGTGAAAGCAGCCACATCAAAAAAGAACCAATCAAAAAGAATGAGGTGTATAAAATAACTATCTGTCCATTAGTCCAAGCATTAGTCTCACGATAGAGTGTTTTGAGATTATTGGAGTTGATAGTAGACTTGAAAATGGCACTAAACTTTTTTCTGTCCATCCCGACAGCTAAAGAGAGAATGATGAGCATGACTAGGACAAATACAAGCACAATCAACCTAGTATCTTGGAAACCATCTTTTGAAGAGTTGATCAAATCTATAGGTGATTTAAATCCACTATCACGGATCGTCTCTTCTCTAGGAGCAGTCGCTACAGGAGATACACCAGTTATATCAAATGGGTTGACTTCATCTGAGGAAACTCGCTGATCTACAGGTGTGGAGCCTAAAGATTCAGGGAGGATGGATGAATCTGGCGATGCTACGTTTGATGATAATACAACTGGTGTATCTACGCTTAAAACCTCAGTTGTATCTATACTGATACGAGCATTTGGTATATCAAATGGGTTAGACTCTTGTGAGGAGAGAATTCCTCCAAAAGAGCAAAAGACAAAAATGATGCACCACTTCACCTGTCAAAAATAGAATTATCTTACATGGGAAGGTGCTGTTAATACCCTGTTAATCGAACCAATACTCAGGTATGGCTTATTCTACTGATAGATCTTTGTATCATGCCTAACCACTTGATTAGAAGGCTGGCTATCCTTGGAGGTATATCGATTATAGGTATCGTGCTTATCCAAGGGTTCACTCTTTACAGAAATTATGATCTTGAAAATCGTCAGTTTGATCAGACGGTTAGGGTCGCTCTATATCAAGTCGCAGAGAGATTAGCCATCTCCAATCAAGCTTTTCTTCCCAAAAAAGACCTCGTCCAAAGAAAGTCTGCAAACTACTACGCTGTCAATATCAATGACATCATCAATGCTAACCTCCTAGAGGAATATCTCATACAAGAGTTTGAAGAAAGAGGTGTTAACACTGACTTCGAATACGCAGTCTTTGATTGTCAGTCCAGTGAGATGGTATATGGTAACTACTGTAAACTCGGAGCACTAGAAGACACTAAAAGTGATCCTGATGCTCTTCCGACATTTGATAATCTGATCTACTACTTCGTAGTCGGCTTTCCATCCAAGAAAACATACCTCCTTAGTAGTATCTGGCAACAGATCATCTACAGTGCCATTACTCTTCTTGCTCTAGTCTTCTTAATCTACTCACTGTGGGTTATCCTTCAACAAAAGAGACTATCAGAGCTCCAAAAGGACTTTATCAACAATATGACCCATGAGTTCAAAACTCCGATTTCTTCTATCAATATAGCTGCCCAGGTCATCCAAAAAGATGAAGCCTTGAGAGGTGATCAAAGACTACAGAAGTACAGTCAGATCATCATCGATCAGAACAAGAGACTCAACGAACAAGTAGAAAAAGTCCTCAACTTGGCTAGGCTTGAAAAAGACAACTTTAAGCTGAACAAACAGAGCTTTGACATCAGCGAAGTGTTACAAAGTATTGTCTCCGCTGAGCACCTAAAGATGAAGGAGAAAGGTGTAGGCCAAATCCAACTAGAGGAAAGTACTCATCAGCAGTTCATCACTGGTGATAAACTGCACTTCACTAATGTGATCTATAACATCATCGACAATGCTATCAAGTACTGTACACTTATTCCTGAGGTGTTCATAAAAACTTATCTCGATGGTAAAAATGTCGCTATAGAGATTAAGGATAACGGCATAGGCATCAAGTCAGAGCACTTTGACCATCTCTTTAAAAAGTTCTATCGCATCCCAACTGGTGATGTACATGATGTCAAAGGCTTTGGTCTAGGTTTATACTACGTACAGAATATCTGCTATGCACATGGCTGGGACATCACTGTGAAATCAGATATAGGAAAAGGATCCATCTTCAAGATTACCATACCATATGAATCATAAAATACTCTACGTCGAGGATGACGAAGCTCTGGGGTTTGTTACTTCAGACACCTTAGCTCAGGAAGGATATGATGTAGATCATCAAGTCGATGGCCTTCAAGCAAAGAAGGCTTTTCAGGTGAACACCTATGATATCTGTATCATCGATGTCATGCTACCTAAAGTCGATGGCTTTGAATTAGCAGAGTTCATCAGAAGTAAGAATGTACAGATACCGATCATATTTGTGACAGCCAAGTCCATGAAAGAAGACAAACTCAAAGGACTAAAAATCGGCGCAGATGATTATATCACAAAGCCCTTCGATATCGAAGAGTTGATCCTTAAGATCAATATCTTCTTAAAAAGAAAATACATTGAGACTGATCAGCCAAGGGAGCTTAAGATCGGAGCATACACTTTTGATATGGGCAATCTGTCCTTAGAAAAAGATGGTGCCGTTAAAAAAGTAACTCAACGTGAAGGAGAGCTGCTCTACGCACTTGCATCCCAGCGTAATAAGATCGTGAAAAGAAAAACCCTGTTAGAACAGATCTGGGGAAAAGAGGACTATTTTTTAGGACGCTCTATGGATGTATTTATCTCAAGACTTCGCAAGCATCTTACTGAAGATAGCTCCATCAAAATCGAAAATGTACATGGCGTAGGATTCAGACTACTAGTGGATGACGGGAGCTAAGATCTCTGCGTTACACAGATGCCCTACTCGATCTCCCAGCTGGACTAGCTGAGTACTATGCTCTAGTCCTTCTTGATACGGTACGCTTACTTTGATATAGTTATCTGTAAATCCCGTCAGCCTCCCTTGTCGATCTTTAGATTCTAGTAATACCTGTCTAGATGTGCCCACATGCTGGTCGTAGAACTGCGCCCTTTTCTGATCAGATAATGCTCTTAATACTTTATTACGCTCTCTCCTCATCTGCATAGGGACCACACCATCGAGATCAAGAGCAGAGGTATTGGCTCGCTCCGAATAAGTAAAGACATGGAGGTAGCTGATGTCGAGTTCCTCTAAGAACTTTACCGTCTTCTGAAACTCTCCTTCATCCTCTCCTGGAAATCCGACTATGACATCTACTCCAATACAACAGTGTGGCATCAGCTCTTTGATCCGAGTCACTCTTTCGCGATAGAGGTCCGTCCTATATCTTCTTCTCATCGCAGAAAGCATGATATCAGATCCACTTTGTAATGGCATGTGAAAGTGAGGAACAAGCTTATCTGATTGAGACACGAGTTGGATGATATCATCAGAGCAAAGGTTAGGCTCTATGGACGATATCCTAAGTCTTTCGATACCTTCAACCTCTTCAAGGGCCCTCAGTAGATCTAGAAAGTTAGCTTGTCTAGCACCATCAGGGGTAAGACCAAAATCCCCAATATTTACGCCAGTGAGAACGATCTCTTTGACACCTTGGTCGGCGATTTTTCTTGCATTCTCCACAACTTGAGTGATCGATGGACTCCTGCTCTTCCCTCTAGCTTGAGGTATCGTACAAAAGGAACACTTATAGTCACATCCATCTTGGACTTTCAAGAACGTCCTAGTGCGATCTCCAAATGAATATGCCTCATCAAAAATCGTCACCACAGATATCTCCCCTGCTTTGATAAGTCCTTTGTCAGGAGCCTTGGAGAGGCCGTCTACATATTGCTGGACATTAAATTTTTCTGCTGCTCCGAGGACAAGATCAACACCTGGTATCTCTGCTATCTCATCAGGCTTGAGTTGGGCATAACAACCGATGACAATCACCTTGGCTTCATCATTTTGTCGAAGGACTTTTCGCACTTCTGCTCGGCACTTTTTATCTGCAAACTCCGTAACACTACAGGTGTTAAGTACATAGATGTCAGACGGGCTATCCCATGCCACAGATGTGTAGCCATAATCTTCAAAACGACGCTTTATGGTGCTAGTCTCAGAGAAGTTGAGCTTACAACCTAGTGTGTGAAATGATACTGTTTGTGGTGTCGCCATATGTTGGGTGAGACAAAATTATATTATTTACGAAAGTGAAGTGCTACAAACTATAAGGACTACGACGTTATTAATTATGATAACTTAGTATTATGTCAAGGATATCGGGATCTGTATGACGATGAAAACGAGGCACATATCACTAGCTGTACTGTTGCTCCTCTGTATGGGGCTGATGGAGCTATCTGCCCAAAGTATCCGCACGGAGTTTGGTAAAAATCGTATTCAGTATCATGATGACTTCAGCAAGTGGTGGGAGTATGAGACGGAAAATTTCATCGTATACTGGTATGGAAAGGGTCGAAATATCGCTGAGTCTGTGGTGCAGATCGCAGAACATATCCACCCTCAGATCCAAAATTTTGTAGAGCATAAGATCAACGATAAGATAGAGGTCATCATCTACACCGACATCTCGGACCTCCTTCAGAGTAACATCGGTAACGAAGAGACATTTGAGACGAAGCATGAGACGACTAAGGTGATCGGCAGTCGGATGTTTGTCTACTTCGATGGTAACCATCGCAATCTCGAATTGCGCATCAAGGAAGGCATAGCACAAGTCTATCTCAATGCCATGTATGCTGCCGGAAGTCTGCAGGAGATCGTAGATAGCGATCCCGATCTAAAGATTCCTACTTGGTATCGCGAGGGATTTGTGAGTTACAGCATGGATCCGTGGTCTTCTCGTATCGAAGATGAGATGCGTGATATCTGGTATCAAAGAGATGGTCACTTCCGTAAATTTGACAAACTAGCTAACGACCATCCTCGTGTCGCAGGGCACTCTTTATGGCACTACATCGCTAATACATATGGGAGGACTTCTATAACGACCATGCTATATCTCATGCGTCTTAGGAGTGACTTCAATGGCAATCTGGAATTTGTTTTTGGGTTTGATGAAAAAAAGCTCAAGCGCGATTGGCTGGCATATTACATCGATCACTTTAAGAGAGAAGAAGGAGCTTATGATCCTCCGTCAGAAGATAATCTCGTGGATCTTGGTTATAAGCAGTGGTTTCCAAAGAGCACATATAAGTTGAGTCCCAGAGGTGATGCGCTCATCTATGCTGTCAATAATAACGGGAAATATCAAGTCATCCTGCGCGATGTAAGGACTGGAGATCAGGATGTCATCTTTAAATATGGCAGCACTAATAAAGTGCAACAACCAGATTATAACTATCCACTTATAGCGTGGCACCCAGATAGATCAGAAGTGACGATCGCCTACAAGCATAGGCAGTATATCATGATACGCAAGATAGACCTGCAAACAGGTGAAAGCGTAGAACAAGACCTTCCTGAAAACTTCCGCCGGATCTATAGTATCGACTATCTGTCTGATGAAGAATACTTGTTCAATGGAACAACTGATGGCTACTCCGATCTTTATACGTATCGTCCGCGGTCACGCCAAAGCGCAGATGTCACTGAAGACTTCTATGATGATGTAGATGCGAGATATGTGCAGCTTGGAGAGCAGTGGGGCATCCTCTTTTCTTCTAATAGGACATCGACCTCTATCCTTCCTGAGCGACTTGATACCATCATGCCCACTGGACATTTTGATATATTCTTCTTGCCGCTGGGAAGTGACTTCGCTTTAAAGCTGACGAACACACCAGATGAAAGTGAGTATCAACCAAAGTTGGTCAATGATCACTATCTCACCTATCTCAAGGAAAAAGACGGCATCACAGATCGTTGGGTCATCGATCTAAACTCTCGAAAGAAACCATACAGAAGTACCCTTCTAGATCGCAATATCATCAACCACGAAGCAACCAAGGAAAGTGATATTCACATCTTTCAGGTGTATGAGGATGGTGGTTATAAGACTTACATCTCTCAACCTAATTGGGATAAAGCAGTCGTCGCTTCTTCCACTTCCGTAAATAACACATCAGCTCCAGAACCCAGTGAGGGAGAATCAAGTGTTCTACAAGACACGGTGCCCCAGCCGACGTCTTTATTTCAGTCACGGTTTTCAGACCCGCCAGTTCTTGAGCCACTAGAAACTAATGCCAAGTTCAAGATATTTAAGAGAGACTTTATCCGAGATTTTGATGAGAATATTGAGGACCGTCCTGTGTTAAGATTTAATCCTTCAAGGGCTGTGGCATCACGGAGGCAGTTCAAGTTAGAAGAGTTTGTTACTCGAGTTGATAATGAAGTCTTATTCGAAGGTTTAGAGTCTGTAGCGGATGGCGACAACATGACAGAAGTCCAAGAGGCGGGATTATTATTCAAAGGTGTTGCTAAGGACATCTTTGAGGACTATAACATAGAGGTTGGCGTTAGGATACCTACTGACTTTAGAGGGTCAGAGTTTTTCGTTGTCCTGGATGATCGCCGTAAGAGGATCGACAAGAGATTCGCCTTATATCGAAGGCAGCGCACGGAAGTAGTAAGTGGGTTTGGTGATAGAATGAGAGAGCTGACTTGGATCGGCCTGCATCGATGGAGTTATCCTTTTGATACTTATAGAAGTGTCAGAGCAACTGGACAACTTCGACTTGACAAGAACTTTTTACTTCACCGCGATAACAACACAAGAAATGCTCCTTTCCTCGATGAGAAAAGAGCGAGTGTTAAGCTTGAGTATGTCTTTGATAACACACTGGATATAGATCTTAATCTCTATCACGGCACGAGATATAAGTTCTACCTAGAAGCTATCAACAGGTTTGATTTTGAGGTAGGCAATGACTTTAGGTTTGACTTATCTAGAGGATTTACGACAGTGGTCGGTTTTGATGCTCGGCATTATGAGCCATTGCTGAGACATTCTATTATAGCACTTCGCTCGGCAGGAGCAGTTTCATTTGGTTCGGATAGGATCCTATACTTTGTAGGAGGTACAGACGGGTGGATAACTCCACAATTCGAAGACAGTACACCGGTGCCACCTAATACAACGTTTGCCTACCAGACTGTAGCTCCTAATCTTAGGGGTTTTGATCACAATGTGCGTAACGGACAGTCCTTCTTCCTAGCCAGCGCCGAACTGCGGATACCGTTTTTTAAGTACCTATCTCCTAGAGAACTAAAGTCTAATTTCTTGAGAAACATACAACTGGTGGGTTTCACTGATTTTGGATCAGCATGGCACGGTATCTTACCTAATGACGATAACAGTCCTGCAGCTCAGACGACTCTTACCGCTCCTAATGTGAGCGTATTACTAGATCTAGATAGAAGTGTCTTTGCCTACAGTTATGGCGCAGGTGCGCGCATCAGCTTGTTAGGATACTTTATACGTGCTGACTTTGCTTGGGGTATCGATGGAGATGTACGCACTAATCAGCTACACATCTCGCTTGGTACTGACTTCTAGTGTATCTCCTTTATCCGAAATCCTAGCTTAACCAGATCTTCCCAGTAAGAAGGATAGGACTTACTAACCACATCAGGTTGGTTCACTTGTATAGGATTCATCAATGCTAAAGGTGCCAGACACATGGCCATGCGATGATCCTTATAAGTGTCGAACTGTGGCGTCGCATCACTAAATTCGACTCCAGAGCGAACACCATAGACTTCCTCGTCACCTTCGCCTCTTAATAAGACAAAGCCACTTCCTATCTTGGATAACTCTGTATCCATCGCACTGATGCGATCAGTCTCTTTGATACGTAGCGTCTTGAGACCAGAGAACTCATTATCTATCTGCCGAGCAGCACATATAGTAGCTATTGTCTGCGCTATATCTGGCATGTTGATAAAGTCTTCTCTGAGATTATCTCTGATATCAGCCTTACTCAGCACCCAGTCATCTCCGTCTCTCTGAGCATCTACTCCGATAATATGACTATAGCGCACGATGTCTGCATCACCCTGATGACTCTTATGATCAAGTCCTTGTAATCTTATAGAGGACTCTTCAGCTAAAGATGCGATAGCGAAGTAATAAGATGCAGCAGACCAATCGGCTTCTATCTTATACGGCTTCGCTTTATAAGTTTGTGGATCTACGACCACTTCTTGATTTTCATAGCTCGTCGTAATCCCAAACTCAGCAAGAATACTCAAGGTCAACTTGAGATATGACTCGGATACCATATCGCCCTCAAGCTTAAGTCTCAAGCCATCAGGAAGCGATGGTGCGATAAGTAATAAAGCAGTGAGATACTGGCTACTTACTCCTGCATTGATCGAAACGGTGCCGCCTTGTATGGTATCGCTCTCTGAGATTTTTAAAGGTGGATAACCCTCTTCTCCTATGTAGTCGATCTTACACCCCAGACTCCTCAGTGCTTCCACTAGAGGCCCGATCGGTCTTTGCAGCATCCTAGCCGAACCAGTAAGAACTTGTACTCCTTTTTGTAGTGAGAGATACGCTGTCAAAAATCTGAATGTAGTCCCAGCATGACCCACGTCATAAGTACCTTCTTCACCACCACGATCTAGTAATCGCTGAAGTGTAGTCGTATCGTCACTGGTTGATAGATGCTCGATATCAAAGTGGTCTTGGCAAAGAGCTTTGATGATGAGCACACGATTACTGATACTCTTCGAACCATCGAGATGTATGGTGCCACCGACTTTGCCAGTCGGGTGAGAAGCTTCTATGGTATTCATACTTTCTATGACCAGATGAAGTCGATGATTTGCTTAGTGTCCGGATGGATAGACAAAGCTACAGGACAAGTCTTCGCTACTTTTTCTAGGATTTTTTTCTCGTCGTACTGAAAGTTATTAGCAGGCATCGTCACTTGGATTTGGATCTCTTCTATCCTTCGTGGACCAGAAGCCATCACCTTGACCACAGAAGCCGAAGCTCCTTTGATATCAAGACCCATGCGATCTGCCTTGATGCCCATGATGGTGATCATGCAGCTGGCAAGTGATGTCGCTACAAGATCTGTGGGAGAAAAGGCTTCCCCTTTTCCGTTATTATCTACAGGAGCATCAGTTATGATATTATTACCTGATCTGAGATGTTCGGCAGAAGTTCTAAGACTCCCCTGGTAAGTTACTGTCGATGTTGCTCCCATTATTATTATCCTTTTTATCGTGGGTCGAAGTTACGTCATTCTCTTTTCTCGCTCTCTCGTAAGCTTTAATGATAGACTTCACGAGCCTGTGTCTTACTACATCTTCAGTAGTAAGATGGACCGTAGCTATCCCTTCGAGATTAGCTAAGATTTCTGTCGCTGTTCGGAGTCCTGACCTTTGGCTTCGAGGTAAGTCAATCTGAGAAAGATCTCCCGTTATGATGCATTTTGCATTAGGACCTAATCGTGTTAAAAACATCTTGAGTTGCATCGATGTAGTGTTCTGTGCTTCGTCTAAGATGATAAACGCGTTATCCAAAGTACGACCTCTCATAAATGCTAACGGAGCCACTTCTATAGTTCTATTGGTCATGAAGTGCTCCAGCTTTTCGGAAGGTAGCATGTCATCCAAAGCGTCATAAAGTGGTCTTAGATAAGGATCGATTTTTTCTTTAAGATCTCCAGGCAAAAATCCAAGACTCTCTCCTGCTTCGACTGCAGGTCTTGTAAGAATAATCTTCTTGACAAGCTTGTTTTTTAATGCTTTCACTCCTAGAGCAACCGCAGTATAGGTCTTCCCTGTCCCTGCAGGTCCAAGAGCAAAAAGGATATCGTTGTGGTCAGAAAGCTCAACCATTTTTTTCTGGTTGCGCGTTCTTGCTGTTATCTTCTTTCCACCATTACCATAGACTATGACGCTACCATTATCTCTCTGAGAGGAAGCTATGCGGTTAAATGGATTATGATCTCCAGCGATGTCTTTTACAGTATGTGTGGATAGCTCTTTGTTATCCTTGAGTACCCTAATCATCAACTCGATCTTGTCTTTAACTTTCTGGGTGATTTTCTTCTCACCAGATAGCTTGATCTCATGGCCGCGATGTCCAATTGATATTTCCGGAAAAGCCTTTCTTAAGATGTTGAGATGTGCCCCCTTGGGGCCCAATAGTGCTAGGGCATCTATGCCCTCGATAGACAGATGTATATCACTCAAATAGCTTCGAATTGAATCAAGTTTGCGATGAGGTTCTTTTTACCAAAGATAAAAATAGAACATATTATTAAGGAGCTCAACTAGCGCTTGCCGACTTTAGGGCATTCTAAGGAACCAAAGTAACGCATGATGCTCAGTCCGTAGAAAACATAGGTGTCATTACTTCTTCTATTTCCTCGTTGTCTCCCAGTTTCACCGATGCCTCTGACTAAAGACCTATCAGATAATTGAACAGCTTGTGCTCCTCGATCTATACCTAGTTGTGTAAGATCGGGGAAGACACCGGATACATCATCGATAAAATCCGAAGTACTGTTGTGGATACTTAATTCCACATTGAAGCTCCAGTCGACATTGATATCCCACTTAAATCCTAGACCCACCATAGGAGCCAATGCAAATCGGCCATATTCTTCTCCGATTGGCTGACCCTCGGTTCCAAAATCTCTCAGCCGAAAGATCTGTCCATCTATCTCTGTCTGAGGGTCTTGGGTGTGGACAGATAGTCCAGCAAACAAATAGGGTGTGAAGAACTCGTCTTTGCTACCATGTGTGTAGGGAAAAAAGTTGAACTCTATCTGAGTCGACAGATCCCAGAGGTTACTAAAGAAACTTAGATTGCGTTGGCGCTCGAAAGTGTTCTGACTATTAGAGTCTTCTGCAGATAGCCTCCCATAATTGAGAGACGACTTCAGAGCTATGCGCTCATCAAAATTATATCTAAAGACAAGACCTCCTGACGGGCCAAGATCTGAAGCCGAGAGCTCTGTGTGCAAGTCGCCATAGTATTGATTAAGTCCAAGCCATGCACCCAACTCTATACCCTTCTGTGATGACACAGAAGTGACATAGTAAAGGAGAATAAAACAGAGAATGCCTTTTTTCATAATACCTCTTTGGGGACGTATGCCTTTGCAAAGACGGTATATGAACGGCCTTTTTACGTGCCTTATTTGATCTTACTCTACGTCAGATTTATGCGGACAACTTACTTCTTATCGTAGTATAGTTCCCGTATTGGTTTTTGATCTGTTGTTTGAGTTCTTTTCTAGCGAAGAAAATACGGCTCTTTACAGTTCCTAGAGGAAGGACAAGCTTGTCTGCTATCTCTTGATACTTATAACCTACATAGTGCATCTGGAAGGGAACACGGATAGATTCATCAAGATTAGTGATCATCGTAGTAAGCTCTTCCATGACCATGTTTGTGCCAGCTCCGTTACTGATGATAGTATCAGAACTATTGAGAAAGTACATGTTATCTGTACTATCCATGATCGTGTTTTTCTTTGACTTCTTACGATAGTTATTGATGAAGATGTTCTTCATTATGGTGAAGAGCCATGCTTTTAGATTAGTTCCTGCTTTGAACTTATCTCTATTAGTCATAGCTCTAAAAGCTGTTTCTTGATATAGATCTTTCGCCTCTTCGTTGTCCTTTGTGAGGTTGTAAGCAAAAGATTTTAATGAAGGTGTTAGGTCGTTAAAACTTGCTGTGAAGTCTTTTCTGCTCATAAGTTCCATTGCATAGATGTTTTGGTTCCCCAAAGATAGAACACAGTTAAACAAAAAACTAGCAAGGATTAAACAAAAGGCCTAATGGTGGCACCCATGTAAACATTAATGTGTATAATTAACTGATTATCAGGATAATATAACAGTGTAAAAATTATGTTAATTTCAATAAATATTGAAAATTACTTTTGCGCCTTCCTCAAAAGGTAGTAGGAAAAGGCGCCAAAAATGATATTGGGGACCCAAACTCCAAGTAATGGTGCAAAGTCAAGGTTATTAGCAAAAGTTTCGCTGAACTTGCTTACGACAGTAAAGAGTGCACCCAAGGACACACCTATGGCTAGATGTATACCAAGACCTCCCCTCACTTTTCGGGTACCTATACAAGCTCCTATCAGTGTGAGTATGATAATAGTAAATGGTGCAGCAGTGCGTTTATATGCTTCTATCTGATAGTGCGTTGTATTATCTAGCCCTTTCTGCGTCTCTTTGATCACAAACTCTCGGAGTTGTGGAGTAGGCATGATCTCCATCTGCTTACTATGGCGGATAAAGTCCTCTGGCTTCATCGCCATGGTTGTATCTAAGACCTCATTAGGTTCACTTATATATATGATCTCTTCATCCCCCACATAAGTCCTTGTTTCATACTGCTTAGTTTGCCATTTGTCACTTTCTCTGATGTAAGTAAGCTTCTTAGTCTTTAACATCGATAGGAGCTGACCTGTACTATCGAAAGTTTCTAACCTAAAGGTTGTTATAGATGAATCTCTTTCTTTAAAGTAGTTGCAGTATATCTTTTGATCTGGTGCTATGAAGAACTGTACGTCGTTAGACAAGACCTTCTTCAGAGACTTCTTGATATACTCACTTTCGAATTCCGTCTTGTGAAAGGTACTCTTAGGGATCACATAGTTTTCTCCGATCCAATGGAGTAGTGCTATAAAACCTCCAGCGATGAGCATGGGTCTGAGTATCCGCGTATAGTTCATACCTGTGGCTAGCATCGCTATAATCTCTGAGTCTCTTGCTAGTCGCGATGTGAAAAAGATCACCGAGAGAAATGCGAAAAGTGGCCATAGCTCTCCATTGATCCAGGGTATGAAGTACAGATAATAATCCGTAGCAAGCGTAGCAAGTGAGAGTTTGTGGCGGATGAACTTATCGATGTATTCGCTGAGATTCCAGACCACAGCTATCGCCGTTATCATGATGATAGCAAAGAAGAAAGTAAGGAGGTACTTCTTGATGATATATATATCTAGCTTCTTCACGACACTATCTTAACTCATCTAGTAGAGTTTTCATTTTACTTTGCCAGCTAAGATGTTGCTTAGCGTACTTGCGCATCTCTATCATCTGACTAGCTATGTCCACGCTCTGATACCTCTCTATGATAGATAAGAGATCTAATGCCGTGTCATCCTGTGGCACCGAGATCGTAAATCCAAGGTGATCAGTTATATCCACGTCGCTACCTGCCAAGATAAATGGTAGTCCCCTCGCGATATACTCTCTATGCTTAAGTGAGCTATCTAACATCACATCTTTTCTATGTAATCCTAACGTACCCACACCAAGATCTGCTCTGTCAAAAAGATCATCAAGGGCACTTCCCTTTTGTATGCCGTGAAACTTTACTACATCTTGAGTGCCTGTCGACTGAACGAGCCTCCTGAGTGCTGGCACTACCTCTCCATCTCCTATGATGTCTAAGGTGATTTCTAATCCATGATCTTTCACTCGTGCCATGCCTTTGATCAAGCGATCTAAACCATGCCAAGATCTCCATTTGCCAAGGGCCAAAAGTCTAAGTCCTTCATCATCATTGATGTGACGGAGCTTGAGCCTCTGTGTGTCCACGCCATTTGTGATGCGCGTAGTGGGGATGCCGTGAATCATAGATTCCATGCCGCTATGGATGACCCGACTGACATATTTACGTAAGTGAGAAGAACCTATCTTATCTAACATCATGACAACTCGCCCCTTAAGCCCAATCCACTCTCGTGCATACGGATAGGTCGGCATATCTATGTATATCGGTGCTGCTTTATTGTTAGTCTTCGTTCTTTTTAGACACTTGATAAAAGACCTTGTAGCTAGGCCATATCGAAATATATAAAAGTCATATCCCTTAAGGTGCTCATCAGTAATGTAGTCGTAGTATCGCCATCTGAAGAAGAGATCGTCTCCACCCGCAGCTATCTTTTTTCCACTTTTGTAAATGTGGTTTTTGTCATGGATGATATAGTCGACTTGGCAGCCTTCAGCTTCTAATCCTCTTACCTGCCCTAACAATTTGTAGACTACTCCGAGGTTACTTTGATCACCTCGATCCACTCTATATATCACCAAGGCTCTCATCTTCAGATTTTATCAAAGAGTTGATAAACCAGTCGATGATACTTGGTTCTGGTTTTTGTAAGTCGATGATAAGGCGTAAGCTCTCCACCAAAACCATCAAAAAAAGTAGCTATCCCCTTAATCATGCTTCCTTCAAAATCGAAAGTTTGTACACCTGCAGACTTCATCCTTTTCATAGCCTCCCAGATGAGTAGAGAAACAGCTCCGTTGTGTGCCTTTTCCTCTCGACCAGTTGTGATGAGATAGGCCGTATCGTGGTCTCTTGCGACATAGACTCCAGCTATGACTTGTCCTTCTTCTTCTGCAGATAGGCTCAACCCAATAGATCTAGACTCCACCACTTCATGGAGCTTTTCAAATAAACTTGAAGGATATGGCAGGGCCTCCCCTTGTCTTCTAAACGTACTTTGGCTCAGCTCATATAACTTCTGCGAGGAGGTATTACTCTTTATAGTAACTCCTTTTGTCGCACTTACTATTTGGTTGCGAGTTTTGTCTTTGAAGTCTTTGTAAAGGTCTTCTTCTCGCTTTCGCAAATCAACTCTGAGTGTATATCGTGTCGTCTGATGGTATCCTTCCCAATTGAGTGGTCGCCAGTTTTGCCAACTAGGATGACCATGTAAGATCACCCTCGAAACTGATGGGAGTTGGTCATGAAGCTCTTTCAATACCTTCCGATCAAAACTTCTTATGCTTTGGGTTTTCTTGATCTGATCACCATACATCAGATATGGTCCGAGATAAGGTGTTAGATGAGGATGAGTTATGGTTGATAAAGAGTACTTAGTCTTCAGATAATACGGCCAAACTCCTAGGATATCTCCATCAGACTGTATAGCCAGAGATACGCCCCAACTATCATCACCTGCGACTGCATCTAGATACCAAGGCTGAAAAAAGAGCGGTAGTTGATGATCATCAGCGACCCTACGGTATAAATCTTTGTGATCAGTCTTCATGTTTTATCCAACATCTGAGATAAGCTTTTGCCATGTATAACTTAGCCTGCCACACTCTCAACCAAAGATACACTTTGTCTTTAGGGCTACTTACCAATGCTCGATTCTCAAGCGAGGTATTAAATGTGCTGACTTTCATAGGAACAAGATGTCTCAACAGGTAGCCCAGTCGACTACCAAAACCCAACTCCTCCGTAGTATGTATGTAAGAGATCCCACAGAAATACTTCTTCAAAGATTCCTTTAACTCATGCCAGGTCTGAGATGGATAATTCACACTCATGTTGGGTACATATCTGACTTTATATCCTAAACTCATCACCTTCTTACTCCACAAAATATCCATGCCAGAGTGATGACTATCATCAAACTGTCCAGCGTCATCGTACAGAGCTTTAGAAAATGCTAAGTTTCCTGCAGTCACGCCATAGCCTTTATCTACATTTTTTTTAGTGTTGAGGTATAAGGCTCCGTATACCTTCTCCTTTATGTCATCAGACAAGACTTCCAGGTTATAGTGCCCAGCAAGTAAGGTCTTTGGACTTTGAGTTGCTGCATTATGAGTTTCTGTAATAAAGCCCTGACTAGCACGACATTTAGCATCTATTAGAACTAATGTATCACCTGACGCTTTATCCAATCCTATGTTACGAGAGGTATAGGGGTTTCTTGCTTCTGTTTGGATCCAATTGATCCTAGAGTCATCAATTTTCTTGCTGAGGTGGTTTGCTCCAATACCTTCTACATCAACCACTATGATCTCAAAATCTACATCCGTTTTTTGATCAAGCATAGCTTGTAAGCAGACCTCTAGATGATCAACCTGATTATAATGAGGGATAATTATGCTACAATCCAATAGAAGTCTGATATAGATTGGGTCAATATAGTGATCTTAGCCCACCATGACCACCTCTTCGCACGAGTCTGATAAGCAAAGAGTCCTTGTTCTCTCAGGGTGGTATCCCAGTAGCCGTGAGCCAACTAATGGAGATTTCGTGCAGGAACAAATCCGCTTGTTACGGAGAGAAGGCTTTTCCATAGATCTTATGTATGCTGATCTCAATGTCGGCTATCTTTTAGATGGTAACAGCAAACAAAGAACTCACACTAGTATAGACGAGGATGGAAACAGGGATGTGATATTATCAGGTCCATTTTGGCCTAAGAATCAGGCTTGGGGCTTGAAAAAATGGGTGGGTCGATATGCACAGTTGATAGAAGAGCAATTAAAAAAGAGAAGTCCTGCTGGCCAACCTCATCTGATACACGCCCACACTTATCTTGGAGGCGCTGTTGCTTTGAGCCTTCACAAAAAGCTACGCATACCTTATCTGATAACAGAACACTATACCGGTTGGTTAGATGGCTCGATTAAAGGGTTTCATAAAAATGTTGGCACCCAAGCCTTTGATCATGCAGCTTCTATCTTAGCAGTAAGCCCATCTTTAAATGACGGCCTTCAAAAAGTCACTTCTAGTCAAGTGCATACTTTTCCCAATTTTATTGACACTTCTTTCTTTCGGCCAAGCTCCTCTTCTAAGAGTAAGGAATTTCATTATGTCGGAGTTGGAGATTTAATCAGTAGAAAAAATTGGAAAGAACTAATTCTTGCATTTTCACAGGTCGCCAAATCCCATCCATCATCTAAGCTTACAATCGCTGGTGATGGCGATCTGAAAAATAGTTTAACTCAACTAATTGAGTCTTTACAATTAGCATCTAAGATATCTTTAGTTGGGCATCTCGGCAAAAAAGAACTCTTACAATTGTATCAATCCGCCCATGTCCTTGTTCACACAAGTAAGACAGAAACATTCGGTCTTTCAATGATAGAAGCTATGTCCTGCGGTATACCTGTAATATCTTATCCGCACCAAACTTCTTCCTTCATTATAAATCAAAAATATCTTGGCATAGTCACCAGCGAGTATAATACTTCAGCGCTTAGTGATACCATGCGAGTTGCGCAGGATAATTATTCTAATTACAATTT
>CAZXIE010000034.1:0-27951 GCA_964640065.1 uncultured Saprospiraceae bacterium | reverse complement strand
CCTTCTATTTCTTCGTGGGTAAAGTGTTTGATAATAACTTATTCTTTCAGATGGAGTTGACATCCAGCATCCATCTACATTAGATCAAAGATCTAAGAATTAGTCATCTTGTCAGAATAGTTATTGTCAGTATTGGGCCCACTTGAGCTCTTCGCGCTTCGTGATGTCTTCTTGTTGAAAGTTGGATTTGGGTGCACCACAAAGTGAACAAGATCGAATACGTCTACTTACTAGAGTAAGAACCCATGATCAACGTACGTCAGTGATCACCACGTACTAGGCTCCAAATCTTTGATAGCTCTCAGTATATCGCGGCGGCTGATCTGCCCTAGGAGTCTTCCATCATCATCTAACACCATCAACCGTTTATATGGCGACTGCAAAAAGATATCTGCTACTTCCACGACGTCTACATGAGCAGTAATAGTCCTCATCACATTGGACATATATTGTTTCACCACTCCTTTACCTGACGGTTCATTATAATATGCTGCACCATGAAGAACTTTAAGACAATCCTTATCATCGATAAGACCTACAACTTCTCCCTTGTCATTAAGGACTGGGGCTCCTGAGATTCGATTAGCAAGCAGGGCCTTAATCACCTCCTTGACCTCATTGTCTGGATTAAAAGTGATCAGCTTTGATTTAGGAGTCATATACTCAGTGACAGAAGGTGCTTGTAACTCTCTTCCTTTATTATCACTATCGATGGACTTTGTTTGAAAATTCTTCATTGCGATGGTTTATAACATTATGATCAAAATCTAATCTGAAGTACAAATCAGTTACTAAAAGGTAGGAATAAATAATGAGTATACGTCTTCTCCTATAATCAGAACCTTTCTGCTGCCTCAAATGTATAAGGGTAATCAATACATAGTTCTAATCATGCTGATGACATCCTAAAGCCAGCTTCTAATGTGTCCATTTGTAAAATATGGAATGTACTTCAGTGTTTTTATAATTAGTCTTTCATGACATGATATCTAGAAATATTCATAGCTAAGATCTCGTTCAACTTCGTGTGAAAGAAAAGATACCATCAACTACAAAGATTCTTTTGATCATTTTTTTGCTTTCGAGTTGCCATATGAACAGCCAAAAGGTAATCCAACAAACGAAACAGACACATTTGTTTTTTGGGCAACAGCCTCCTGGAAACAAGCCAGTATTATTTGCTCCTGGCATAATCTCCAAATCCGACCGTCATGAATTTGGATGCACCTTATCTAAAGATGGTGCTGAGTTTTACTTTGGTGTTGATAACGATGGACAAATGGAAATCCATTATACTATCCTAGAAAACGGAGTCTGGAGTGATCAGGAAAATCTATTCCCTGGAGACTCATCAAGTTATAACGACCCTATGCTCTCTAAGGATGAGAGCAAACTCTACTTTATATCTAATCGTCCTCTCGACTCTGATAAAAAGACAAAAGATATAGACATATGGTATGTAGAAAGAGAAGGTGATAGATGGTCATCCCCTATCAATGCTGGACCTAATGTGAATAACGAGTTAGACCAATACTATGCTTCTTTTAGTAAAGATGGCAGTTTGTACTATGCTTCAAAAGACACAGCACAAGATGCGAAGAGGTACGCTTTTGATATTTATAGATCTCAATTAGATCAAGGAGTATTCCAAGTTCCTGTAAAGCTACCGCCCACCATCAACACAGAGAGATATGAAGCAGATGTCTTCGTCTCTCCAGATGAGTCGTTCATGATATTCTGCTCGATAAGAAGAGGAGGCTTAGGCATAGGAGACTTGTACATTAGCTTTAAGGATAATAATGATCAATGGACTACAGCGCGCAACATGGGTGATGTAATCAATACTGAACATCATGAGTTGTGTCCATTTATAACTTCTGATGGTGAGTATTTTTTCTACACCAGCAATCAAGATATCTATTGGGTGAGTACAGATGTGATCAGAGAACTTAAAGATGCTCCAAAAGAATAGCCTTTTCTTACTTAGGGACCAACACTGTCTTATATCGCTGCTCTTGTATAATCTCTTCTTTCACCATCAGCGCTCTTCTAAACTGTTGATCCACGAATAGATCCGCTTGATCTTTATAGTGAGGACTCAAGACTTGTCCTGATTGCCCTGTCGGAAGTATCGTCCAACTATTCGTCCTATAGTTAGCTAGATCTACCACCCTTCTTGTTGAAGGGCCTGCATAGACTTCATATATACCAGTCTCATTCGCTTTGATGTGATAGTTGTTGATTACTTCTGAGACTCCTGGTACCGAGTAAGGACCGACATTCATATATGACCCTATTGTAGGCTGAGTCCCAAATGCATGATTATGGGTTAAGAGGTGTGCCTTGCCCCATGTCCACTTCGTGATATCTGGGCCCCACTGCACCTCTAGTTCATCAATAGTTTTCGTCCATGCTGCTCTGATCATGTCAGCTCTTGTCTCGACTTCATCTGTCTTGGTATCATCCCACCATGGCGAGTTAGTACTTGCCACCATCGACTGGATACTTCTCTTCATAACATGGGTTCCATTAAATGTTTCCCAGCGATCTCCTATCTCATCTTCGACCATACTTCGCATGATATGATAGATCAACTTGACATAGATAGTAGGAGCTACTTCATCGACATCATAGTTACCTCTCCAGTCAGTCAAGATCTTATAAGCGTCTGCTTCGACACCACTTCCTTGACTTATCTCAGGTAAGATATCGGCCGCGATCTCTGGTGAGTTAAGGGAGGTAACATCTCCCATCATGTCCTTGATCTCTTCTACCGTCCAGATATCTTTTTCAGTGAGCAGATAGTTAATCCTTCGTGCGCGATCTGGAGGAAGATAATAGCCTTCGTGTCTACGACCTGAAGTGGAGATCGTTTGATTGTTAGCACTATATACATATCCTTCTGGAGGATTAACAGATTGTGGGTTTTCGCTGAAGTCGTAGTATCCGATGACGTCATCATCTCCACTAGCACCATCAAGAATCACCTTAGAGTTCACATGCTCAGGTCTCATCGGAAGCTTAGCAGATCCCCACCAGGCGATGTTACCATCTACGTCCGCGTACATCACATTCAGTCCAGGAGCATGAAGCAATGAAGCTCCATGGCGCACTTCATCTAAAGTCTTCCCTCGCGTCATCCAGTAAGAAGCTTCTAACACTCGACTTGGTAGCTGCTGATATACCCAATACATCGATACTGGTTCATCATCCATATGCTGTACTACATCAGAGATGATAGGCCCATGTCTTGTATCTCTTGCTTCTATCGTGATGTCATCTCCACCATTCACTTTGATTGTCTCTGAACGAGTATCTAAAGGCATCCACTTATCGATTGCCCAGTAACGAGAGTTGTCTGAGCTGTCTAATCTCTCTCTGTAGTAATCGATATCGTCATTCTCTAACATCGTCAGGCCGATAGCATGATGATCGTTATGACCTATCTGCGGAAATGGAAAACCTGCGAGATAGTAACCATAAGAAGACATCTCAGGTGACTCAAGATGTGCTTCATACCAGACACTAGGTTGGGCAAAGCCGATATGGGGGTCATTAGCTAAGACGGCGCCTCCTGTTGTGGTCATCTCCGGTCCGAGGACCCAACTATTACTTCCTATCAATGCTGGAACAGGAAGATCTTCGACAAGGTCTTCGATATGCATGGATAAGGCACTGAGATCTTGAGCTACAAAACTATTGATCGTAGTTGTTCCTTCGGCTACATGCACATCCAGCTCTGCCATATACTCAGCACCTAATCTGTTCTGCACATAATCCATGATTGGTTCAGTCTTATGAGCAATCGAAAAACTGAAAGCCATATATCCCGTGACATTATATACATCCTCGATCGTATATGGCTCCATATCGACACCGAGGAGTTTATGCTCTACGGTAGTTTCTCCACTTCCGATATAATCATTGATCCCTTGGACATATCCTTCGACTATATCTCTTAGTTCTTGGTTGGTTTCTGACTTGAAGTGCTCGGCTTCCTTCTTCGCCTGATGGCCAAGGCCGATAGTTCTAAAGAGTTTGTCATTTTCGATCATTACATCACCGAATAATTCTGAAAGTCTTCCGGGAGCTATTCTTCTGAGTAAGTCCATCTGCCAGAGTCTATCTTTGGCATGTGCATATCCCAGAGCACGATGTACATCTCGTATATTGGATCCATAGATATGAGGAACGCCATAGTTATCGTAGACGATCTCTACCTGATCTGTGAGGCCCGATATTCTATGCTCACCTTCATAATTAGGAGCGAATGATTTGGCATAAAAGTACCCTGCCGCCGCAGCAAGTAAAAGAAGGAATAATAAAGCAATGAGACTTCTGACTAGAATCTTCTTCATACGATGACTTCTGTAATGTCCTGCAAAAAAATATTTACGAAAGTGGACATCTCCTGTACTTTAAGATAGTAAAGCTATCAATCATGTTGCAAGACAATAAGCATCAATATTAACGCGAAGGCGATAATTCTATCAGTAATAAGAAAAATAGAATTAATCAGTACTTAGTCTTACCCGATATGTGCACCACCCAAATGAAAATCAGGCATCGCCGAAACAACTAAGAAAGCAGCCACTGTCAAGATGATACCTATGATGAATGCCATCAATGCTATACGGATTTTCATGTATTTGGTATGGAGTTGCTGGCCAAAATAATAGAGATCCCTGATCATAGATGTATAGAGGTAGTCGCTATCACTTAGCATCTGAAGCATGCCCCAGTTGTAATCCTTGAAGGACATGTTATGGTAATTACCAAAGAAGAGAAGATTACCCTGTTTTGCTCGTATTTGCTCTTCTGAAAACTGTCCATGGGTCTTAGATGGTAATATGGCTAAGACGGCAAATGTTACTGAGATCAAAGAGCTGAGCATCAATACCACGACTGGCGTACTATGGATACAGAGTGTCTGCATCTGCCCCAGAATTCGTCCGACAATTAGTGAGAGTATGATGGCATTGACAGAGATGAGGATATTAGCCTTACGATCTACCATCTGATAAAGAGTGTAGTGATTACGAGAGGTTGTCCTGAACATAGTCTGGATACCACGGTCATCTCTGCCCGAGGCCTTTTCAAGGTTTTTCTTGAGTTTTTTTACTTCTACTTCTGCTATGCCAAGCTCCTTGCTTAAGAGATGCTCTTCCTGTCTAGTAAGCTCCTTCCGTTCTTTCTCTATCTTATGAATAAGTGATAGTTTCTTGGGGGTTAAGACATTCTTCCCATAGTTCGTGTGATAGGTATGTTCGCGTAGATAGCCAAGTATGGCTTCGAAATATCCTTTTTTACTATCACTTATGACATCTAGGAGTAAAAATTCTTGATATCGCGTATGTAGCCTTTTCTTCGCTTTCTTACTAGTCCACTCCATCGTAAGTCCATCAACAAGCACTTTCCCTAAGTGCGTAGATGGCGTTTGCCCAGGAGTCGCATCCAACATGACATCGAGAACACGATCGATTTTATCTTGTGGATATGAGATAGAAGATAAAAAAGCACGTGCTTCTTCTGATGAGCAAGTAGAACACTGCTTCATAAAAGCCAGGGGCTCATTGATTTTATCCCATGTATCCAGTTTTCTAAGACCTAGGTTGTTGAACCAGGCAGCGATTAGAATTATTTCTCTATCATCTTGCGAGATTCCTTCTTCTGCCGATATAGTCTTGACTCCCGATACTACACGATGAGTGTGTTCGATATCATGAAAAACGAGCTTCTCAGAGTACTCTTCGGTGATCACTTTAGTGACGTACAACTCAACCTCGTGGAGGTGATTTATGACTGTATCAGTTGACATAGGGCTTTTAAGGTATAGATTTCATGGCTAATACAGCTGAATTATCCGTTTTGTACTTTTTATTGAGTTGCCAATACTTATATCTTAGTCACTCCTTAAAGCGACATTTGCTTCATCAAGAAGCTCAAAAATCATATCTATTAATCAAGTCGCTGTGCCAGAAGAATTAACGTCAGAATAGAAGCTGCTTGGGCGACACTATCACCAAAGACCTGTGTCCAGTTCACATTTTGCTCATCACGATTACGACGATCGTCGCGTGTATCGGTCCAAATGGTAATCTCAGAACCCGGCAATACTTCAGGGTATCGCGGACCTAATAAAAACCGCTTCTTCACCTGCTTAACTTCACCATTAGGATGGCGGACAATAACCTTATCTCTTCTTGCTCCATCAGCAAATCCTCCAGCAAAATTATCGATGTAGTACAATGCTGTTTTGCCAGGTAAGAAAGGAGATACTATCTGCGGTTGATTGTTATTGACCAGGTAGTTAGTCGCGCCACGGATTTTCACGTAATTATTCCTTTTAGGTATAAATAAGGTATCACCATGGATCAGTGTGGTATTAAAAACACTCACAGGATTATCCAAGACTTCATCGAGCCTGATGATCATAAACCCAAGACTATCTTTTGCTCTATACATCGTCGCTGCTGCGGGAAATGCCTCTTCAGTAAGGCCTCCGGCTCTCCGGATGATGTCATTGATGGATTCATTATCCTTAATTAAACTATATCCACCAGGGTTAACGACTTCCCCTTTGACATAGACGTTTTGCTGAAATTCGAAGTTGGGCACAAACCGCACAAATATGTTATCAAAAGGCTCCAGGGCAAAGTCTGATTCTCGAGAGAGTTGCAGCTCGTCACGTGATACAGACGTAGTTTCTATAATTGTCTGTGTAGGTTGGTTGTCTCGGATGATCAGACGAGATACTTCTATGCGATTAGTAGCACTTGATCTCCTAAATCCATTAGCAAGAAGTATGGCGTCCTTTATACTCATCCCTTGTCCAAAGACAAACTGTCCTGGGTTGTTAACAGCACCTTCGACAGTAACAAATACATCATCTAAAAACTCATTCTTGCTATAGATGTGCACAGAGTCGTAAGGCTCTAGATATACGTTGTCTGCTGAATTAGGATCTTGAGTGATCTGGTGCAAGTCCACACGGACATACTGCTTGTCATTAGGATTAAGCGGATCTAGACGATGTATGTGAGCATATGCAGCATCAGTCCTAAGGCCTCCAGCTATGTTGATCAGATCCCTGATCCGCATCGTACCGCCATCATCATAATCTACTTCCTCTGGTATCCTAACTGCACCTGCTATCTTGATAAATTTGTTATCTAAAAATCTCTCCTTCGCATATACTTCAAGAACATCTTGATCTTCCATCATCACAAGAGCCGAAGGCCCTTGGCCATTAATCGCATCTTCTAGAGAGACGGGTATGATATTGATACTTCCCGACTCGGTAGTTCGCCTGATATATGCCTGATCCAACTTAGTAGAGGGCATCGTGCCAGATAGCGCGATGATATCTTTAAGAGATAGTCCGTCTATGAGTTCATAATTGCCAGGGGACCTCACTTCACCGCTGACGGTGACAAAGTTCTCTAGCACTTCTCTGATCTCCGTTACTATGACATGATCACCATTCACAAGAGGATAATCTGCACGAGACTTGAGACGCTCAGCATATGCTACATCTTTGACTACTCGTTTATCATTTTCATATCGCTGGATCTTCATGGATTGCAAGAGAGCATTACCCGATAGACCACCAGCGTATTCTATGAGATCAAAGAGCCCTTCTCCTTGTCTCAACTCATATGTATGTGGACGGTTGATAGGTCCTTCTATGCTAGCAAGCATGCTTGCTGCTGGCACGAGTATATAGTCTCCATCATTGAGTGCGAAGTCTTTGCGATAATCTGGCTTAGTCAGTAGTTCGTAAAAATCAAAGTTGACGACTTCTCCTGTGCGCTTGAAGAGTTTAATATTTCTCACACTACCTATATCTTTCATGCCACCAGCAGCAGAGATGAGGTTGATGATACCGTTAGATGCTGACACAGTCATTTCTCCTGGCAAGAGAACTTCTCCGACTATCTCCACTCGGATCTTTCTTACAGCTGACACTGCGAGGCTAAATTGATTAGGGCTGAATCTATACTCCTGACGATATGCTCTCTCGAGCTTCATCCGAGCAGTCTGTTTGTCGAGACCACCGACACTTACTTTTACATTGCCATCTCTGATCCTCACTGTGCCATCTCCTTGGACGACCATCGACTCTTCTAATCGTATAGAACTGAAGATCGATGCGCTTAATTCATCACCAGGACCGAGTATGTAACTTTCGGGTGGATCGAAGGACTGACCTTCTTCGATAAGAGAGATCTGACCACTTCTAAAGAAGCTATGGCCATAGATTACCTCTTCTACCGAATCAAGCGCAACGCCTGTAGAATCCAACTCTAGAAGTAGCGAGTCTGTAGCTAACTCATCAAGATCTTCAGTATCACTTGTATCTGATATAGTTGTGGCACGATTAGCAAGAAATCGTTGCCTAGAAAACTCTAAGAGGATTCTCTCCACTTCTAATATCTCCTCTCTGCTAAGATCTTCAAGGTCTTCGACTTCATATCCTTCATCTTCGAGTAATGCATAGAACTCCTCTTGACTGATATCTCTTAGTTCTAGTTCGTAGTCTAGCTGATCTTTATAGGAAGAAATGATCTGGGCAGATATATCCGTTGCCCCCAAAGAGAGACATAAGATCGATAGAACAAGTACACGAAGTACTTGAGGCAGTGAGGTGCACTCATCCGACAGGTCGATCATATAACGATTTGTTATGATGTAAAGATAATCGCCTGATTCGTTCTTGACTGATTATAACACAACGATTTAGTGTTTTTTCACATATGTTTATGACGATGAGTGGGCTTTACGTGTTCTTCTGGCGATTCTTGTACCCTTTAGTCTATAAGACAGCGCTCTTTCTGATGAACTTTCTGCCATCGTCACATCGGTTTTCTATGTGGAAAAAAGCCCGACTTACCCCTTCCACGGAAGCTAATCGATCTGAAAGTGTACTCTTCTTTTGCCCATCTTTAGGCGAATATCAAGCCATCAAACCACTTATCGAACTCCATAAGGAACACTTTCCCCGGCTAAAGATCGAGGTCACATTTTTCTCCCCTTCAGGTTACACATCGCTTTCGCAAATGAACCATACGGCAGACGTCATCAGCTATAGTCCATTTGATACGTCTAAAGCTTGCCAAGCATTTTTCGCGCAGCGTGATGTGAAACATGTCATCATAAGCACACTTGCTCTATGGCCAGGTTTCCTCGCAGTTCTTAAGGACAAGAGTATCCCCTTCACTTTCGTAAATGCAAGATGTAAGACTGGTGGTCTTCGAAATCTCTACTACAGATCTCTCAGCAGTTATTATCAGAATGCACAAGCCATCTATTGCTCAGATAAAACCACGGAAGATTATCTCAGTTCTATCTCTACCATCTCAAATATTCGTACTGGTGGTGATCCACGGATCAAGATGATTCTTGACCACTATGAAGAATCAGGCACGTCGCATCATCCACCTGCAGGGATCATCTTTGCGAGTATAGAAGAATCTGAAGAAGACTACATCATCCGATATCTTGATCAACTTCTATCTCTAAACGTTGCTATAACTATCGCTCCGCATGATATCGTGAGAGCTCCTGTAGTCATGAATAAGATTAAGAAACAACATCATCTTAAGAACGATGGACACATCAAAGTAATATCGCAAATGGGTTTGCTACTTGATCTATATCCTCGCCATACTACCGCTTATATAGGAGGTGGATTTGATAAAGGCATCCATAATATAGCTGAGCCTCTACTAGGAGGATGTCTTGTAGTGATAGGTCCGAAGTATGAGGGCGATATCTATGCGGCCCGAGCGATAGACAAGAGATTGGTACAGGTAGTCCAAGAACCTTCTCAGATCGCAGCATCTGTGATCGGTATCTATCGAGAACCTCAAGATGCATCTCAGCAGAGCTCGCACCTTGATTGGATCAAAGAGCAAGGAGAACTTGTGACGATGATATTCGAAGAGATGAAACCTCTCTACTAGTAAGGATCAACATCAACCGTGATGCGCACTTGTCGAACCTCCTTGTCCTTGGACATGACAGATTGGGCCTTGGATATCAAGTTCTTCACCTTTGGTGCAGTCTTACCGTCCTTCTCAACTCTCACGTATATGACCTGTTGATATGCACCACGTACTCTTAAGAGAGGCGGATCAATAGGACCTTGTACACGCTTCCCTAATTTACCCTTCAGCATAGCTGTCAGTTTTTGAGCAGCAGCTTTGGTCTTTTGTAAGTCTTTATGTCTCAGCCAGACCGCTATCAGATAGAAATATGGTGGGAAGATACTGATCTGACGATCTGATAACTCTCGCTTATAAAACGAGTCGTAGTCGTACGTCAAGACATCCTTGATCACTGGATGATCTGTATCAAATGCTTGTATGATAACTCTGCCAGGTTTTGATCTACGTCCTGCCCTACCTGCGACTTGGACCAAGAGTTGAAAGCTTCTTTCCGCTGCACGGAAGTCAGGATACGAAAGCAGGCTATCAGCATTGACGACTCCTACAAGAGATATATGATCAAAGTCAAATCCCTTGGTGATCATCTGAGTACCTACAATGAGATCAAGATTTCCCAGTTTGAAGTCAGTAAGAATCTGATCTTGACGAGCTTTACTTCTAGTGGTATCATAATCGAATCTCGCCACTCGGACTTCAGGAAGATGTGTAGCAAGGACTTCTTCTATACGCTCTGTACCTGCTCCAAGCAAGTGCATGTCTTCATTACCGCAGTCAGGACACTTTTCTTGTTTTTTCTGCCGAAAGCCACAGTAGTGACATTTCATATCACCGATGGATTGGTGATAGGTTAGTGAGACATCACAATTAGGACACTCGGCTTTCCACTCGCAAAAGTTACAACGTTGGACAGGGGCATATCCTCTACGATTTTGAAAAAGGATAACCTGTTCTCCTTCAGCTACAGTCTCTCTGATTGCGTCGATAAGAGGAACAGAAAAGTTGTCTCGCATTAGTCCCTTCTTGTAACATTCTTTGAGCGATACTACTTGCACTTCAGGTAGTACGCTCTCTCCGTATCTCTCTGTGAGACGTATGTATCCATACTTACTAAGATCACCGTTATATCTAGATTCGATAGACGGTGTAGCAGAACCAAGCAGCACTTTTGCTTTTGTAAGGTGAGCAAGCATGATAGCACTGTCGCGACCATTGTATCGCGGACTTGGCGAGTCCTGCTTAAAGGATGGATCGTGCTCTTCATCGATGATGATCAACTTCAGATCAGAAAAAGGAAGAAAAAGTGAAGATCTCGCACCTACAAAAAGATGACTACTAGACAAAGCTGCTTTCCAGATCTCGACGCGCTTTTGGTCATTGATCTTACTGTGATAAACCAGCAGGTCTCCTGTGACTTGATCTTCTAGGCGACCAACGATCTGAGTAGTTAGTGCGATCTCTGGAAGAAGAAGCAAGACTTGACCTCCTTCTGCTAACACCTTGTTAATCAACTCTATATAGATCCTCGTCTTTCCACTGCCTGTTACACCGTGAAGAAGCGCCACGCGCCCGGCGTCATGATGAGTTTGTATAGCTTTATGTGCTACCTTCTGGGCTTTGCTTAACTCAGTTAAGACGTGTTTCTCGCTTGGCCCTCTAGATAATCTACTAACTTCCTGGGCTTCCACAGTGATGATCTCCTTCTTCTTGAGAGCTGCTATGACCGCTGAATCAATATCCGCCTTTTCGTAGATATCTTTCTTCCTGATCCACTCCTGCTTTTTGGCGAGAGACATAATCGTCAGAAGAGCACGCTGTTGTTTTTCTGACCTCGAAGCCATATCCATAGCAACCTCTAGCTGCTTGTCATATGGAGGTCTGAGTTGGACATAATCTTCAGTTTTTGCCTTATATCGATACTGCAGTTCTTCCTTGATATAAAGGACACGATACTCCATCAATCGTTTGATGACTGGATAGACAGTTTTCTTATCGAGGATATCTTTGATCAGATCAGTAGTCAGTTCATGTTGTATGGAAAGGGCTTCTGCGATGAGGTATTCGTCATCAGTCAGTGGTAGTTCATCAAGATTGATGGCTACGTTAAAGACATATTTCGTCTCACTTGAAAGCTTGAGTCCCGAAGGAAGAGCTACAGACATCACTTCTCCTAGATGGGAAGAATAATATCCAGCCATCCACTTCCAAAAATCTATCTGATGAGGTCTAATGATAGGCAGTTCGTCTAAGACGGAGATAACGTGCTTCAGCTTACTGATCGGACGATCATAATGCTGCTCCAAGACGAGACCAGAGTACAACTTTCGGCGTAAGGGCACCTCGACTCTTACCCCATATTTGATCTTGTCCACGAGATCTACAGGTACACCATAAGTGTATGTCTGCGGTATCGCAAGTGGAAGTAAGACTTCTACAAAAAGTGGCTGGCTACTCTTATCCAAAGTATTCTTAAAACTTCAAAAGTACATCTCTTGTGCCACACGAAAAGTATTAGCATGAGCTTCTATGATGTCTCGTATCTGATGGCTATATCCTCCCCCCATGACGATAGAGACTGGCACCTGATTATCCTTGCATAGGCTCAGCACATACTGATCGCGTGCCTTACATCCTTCCCTACTTACTGACAGCCGACCTAACTTATCTGTCTCAAGGATATCGACTCCTGCGAGATAGAACACTAGGTCCGGTTGTACTTCATCAAATAACCTAGGAAGCGTATCTCTGATAGTAAATAAGTAGAGCTTTGTATCCGCTTTATCTGGAAGTCCGATATCCAGATCCGACTTTTGCTTTCGAACTGGATAATTTTTAGCTCCATGCACACTCAAGGTAAATATTCGACTTTCCTCTTGAAATATATGTGCTGTGCCATTACCCTGATGCACATCTAAATCAATGACTAAGATTTTTTTGACCTCTCTTCTATCTAAAAGTATCTGGGAGGCGATGGCGATATCATTGAAGACACAGAAGCCTTCGCCTCTGTCAGCGAAGGCATGGTGGGTGCCACCAGCTGTATTAAGGGCGACTCCTTCTAGCATAGCATACTTCGCACAGTCGTAAGTCCCTCTGGCGATGTGTCTACCTCTGACGATAAGATCATCTCTTAAAGGGAATCCTATAGCACGCGCTTCTTTCCTTTCTAGACTTAGTGTTTTTAATGCTTCGAGATAACCAGAAGTATGAACGCTTAAGATCTCTTGATCTGTAAGAGCCTGAGGGTGAAAGAAATCTGATTCCGTGATGGTGCCTTCTCTGATAAGCTGTTCAGGTATGAGCTCATACTTGATCATCGGAAATCGATGTCCATCCGGTAGTTGATATTTATAGATGGGCGAATGAGCTATCTTCAATGCATTCAGCTTTATCTGATAAGACAAGTGAAGATGTAGAATTGTTCTTTGTTACAGATAGCTTCAAACGCAAAAAGATCCAAGAATGCAATGTCTAATAGTATACACTAGGTATATCGGACAGTTGTATTCTTGAACCATTTACGTAAGTGGTAGGAAAATGCTCCTACTCTAAGACGGTAATATCTCCTTTGTATGTTTTCACTAGGCCTATGTCGCTCGTCACTCTTGCTGAGAAAACGTACACACCGGCGTTAATCCTGTTGTCTCTATATCTTCCGTTCCAGCCGAAGTTCTGATCGTTAACTGGAGCTTCTCTCATCTCATAGACTTGGTTACCCCATCTGTCGTAGATATCCAAATCGTACATCAACCCTGCTGGGTTCTCAGCCTGAGGGAAAAATCTGTGGTTACCAAGTGCACTGTTAGGGTTGATGACATTGGCGAAGTATATGTTGCCAATACCATTGACTTCTAACGTGATCTCATCTTCACTCACACATCCCTCTTCATCATAGACTCTAACGGTAAAGGTCGTCGTCTCTACGATGTCCACCATAGGATTAATGCAGTCGAGGCAACTTAGCCCTTCGACATCTTCCCATTCTACCCTAACGATCACGCCGTCATAGTCGATCATCAACTCAAACATGCCCGCTGGGTCGATCGTCACAGATGTAATGTTAAGCGCAAAGGTTCTGTCATTAGTGATCTCAGCTTGACCTAATGCACTACATCCATTTTGATCAGTAAGCTCAAAGTTGAATGTGCCTGCAGAAAGTCCAGTCACCGTAAATGGTAGTGAACTGATACTCGTTATGCCTGACAATCCGCTGACAGAAAAAGGTGGCGTGGCGTCTGGTAGCCCGTCAATGACAAAGCTACCATTCGCCCCACCTTCGCATGATCCAATAATCTGTGAGGTCGTGATCACCATCTCTGGTGTGACATCGACCTGTATCGTAGTTATACTATCACATCCTAATGCAGTCTGTGTAGTATGTTCAAATATTCCGCTTGTTGTGATGATCTGACCATTGAAGTCAAAGGACTCTCCATCACATATCACCATAGACCCAAGATCTACGTTGATAGATTCTACTATCTCTAAAGTAAAGGTGACTATAGAGTCACATCCGGCAGAGGAAAGTAGTGGCACCATATGAGGGCCTTCTGTAGTAAATGTCTCTCCTGCTACTGTAACTGATCCACCTGGGCAGATTTCTCTATTACCGATATCATTAAGATATGTTTCGTTAACTATCAGAGTTAGTCTAACTGTACTATCGCAGCCTGTAGCCTGTGAAGTAAATGCTAGGTCAAACGTACCCGGATCAGTAAATGTCTGACCATTGAATACGAAGGACTCATTATCACAGATCTCTTGGACCTCTTCTGTTATGATCTCTTCTCGCACAGTAAGAGTGAGTATAACCATGCTATCACAGCCATTAGCTCCTTGTAAGCTAAATGGATACTCTCCACTTTCTGTTAAATCTTCACCTTGGAAAGCAAAGCTCTCTCCTGCACAGATAGTCTCTTCTGGTAAGTTAGTCGGAGCTATCTCTGCGAAGTTGGCAAGAGTCAAGATTACAAGACTATCACATCCTGCACTGCTTATCAGAGTCTCACTATATTCTCCAGGTGCTGATATCATCTGTCCTTGGAAGTCTATAGACTCCCCGATACAAATTGTCTCTTCTATATTGTTTACTATCTCGTCTAGAGTTTCTAACACTACCGTAACTGTGCTATCGCATCCTTCTGATGTTTGAAAATCAAGTGTGTTAGGTCCTTCTACAAGGTCTTGTCCTGCTATGGTTACTGTCTCTCCTGGGCATACTGTCATGGTGCCTAGGTCGGTGGTCTGGTTCTCATTGACAACTATCGTTACGAATATCGTACTGTCACAACCCGCAGAACTTTGTAGTATAATAGGCTCATCTGACACAGCTTGGTTGAATTGTCTTCCAAGTACCATGATATTACTCCCTTCACAAAGTGGGAATGTCTGGAACTCTTCTAGCTCTTCAAGAACCGTTAGCTGAAGACGCACTGTGCTGTCACAACCATCAAAAGCTCCTCCAGGTGAAGTAAGCATTTGGTCAGTACTTGCAAAGAAAGACTGACCGAATACAGTAAATGACTCTCCAGCACAAACTGTCTCTATCACATCCGTAGCAGGTCTTCTCTCAAAGACTACTTCAAATACAACAGTGCTATCACATCCGTCAGCGGAAGCAAGAACTACCATATGTTCTCCTTCAGTGCCAAAATCTTGATCATTTACTCTCACTGGCACACTAGGGCAAGTTACCAACTGGCCTAAGTCAGTGGTTGGAGTATCAAAGAACTCTACGGTGAACTGAACGATACTATCGCACCCTTCAGGTGTCTGCAAAGTTTCTTGGAATGTTCCTTCTGTGTCATAAGTGTTTCCGAATAAATCTATAGGTTGATCAGGACATGTAAACATGGTTCCATCATCTACCATCGGTATATCATCAAACTCTAGGAAGAAAGTAACTGTACTGTCACATCCTTGAGATGATGGCAATGTCATCATGTGAGGGCCAGGGGTATCAAACAACTGACCATTTACTTCAAGTGGAACAGCTGGACAAGTCATAAGAGTACCTAAGTCCGAAGATGGCGTATTAAAGAATCCAACTTCAAAAGTCACCGTACTATCACAACCTTCTTGAGTTTGTAACATGATATTATGTTCTCCAGGCCCATATGTATCTCCAAGGAATGGAAATTCATCTCCTGGACAAACTAGTTGCAAGCCTATATCTTCTTCTAGAACTGGTCTATAGCTGATGATGAATGTCACTATACTATCACATCCTTGGGCACTAGTTAAGGTGTCTCTATATCTTCCTGCAAGTGGATAGTCCACTCCTAGGTATGATAATAGAACTCCAGTACATGCCTCGAATCTACCATCATCAGTAGCTGGGATGGAAGGAATGACTGTCAAGTCTAGTGTCGAAATACTATCACATCCTGTAACAGAAACTAGTGTATCTGAATAAAATCCTGATATATCTAGATCTCTCCCTGCAAATGGGAAAAACTCTGAGTTACAAATCTGAGCAGGGAACGTATCTCTGACTGCATCAGTCAGGCTTGCTCTAATTAATACGTTCTGCATACATCCGTCATCTGTAGTTGATACAAAGTCGGCTGTAAGGTTATCTCTATCTATAGTAAAGTTATATTCTGGCAAGAAGATCTCTTCTCTCAGACATATCATAGGACTAATCATAGTATCCTGCGCATCAAAAAAGTCTAGAGTTACATCGAATATGATACTATCACATCCTAACAATGACTGGATGGCAGCTGGGCCACTTGGATTGTTAATATCAAACATAACACCATGAAGCTCAAAAGTTTCCTCAGGACAAAGAGTCTCTGATCTTGGAATCCTCATAGGCTCTATAACAGTAGTAGTCACAACAACTATGCTATCACAACCAGTCGAAGCCGCTCCTGAGAGTATAACTTCTTGGTCTGTGACTGGTCCAGATATAACTTCCGTTCCTATAGTCAGTTCCTCTCCTGGGCAAAGTCGTCTTTCCAGTATACTGGTTGGGAGAGGATTAAAAGTAAGATCAACATTTACAATGGCGTCGCACCCACTAGAAGTAGGTACATCCAAAGTCACAGGGTAAGTCATCGAGTCATCAAAATCCATGAAATTTCCTGGAGATATTTCTACTTGTACGACATCTCCTGCACAGTGTACCTCCTGTATATCTCTGTCTGGTTCAGCTGGTAATATGTTAGCTGTAATATCAAGGAAACTACATCCTCCAGTCGGAATAACTTCCGAAGGGTTAGCAGCATTAATAACATAAACTGCAGATCCAATCATGATAGTCGTATCTCTATTTTCGCAGAGGTCAAAAGTATTTTCAACAACCGTAGTTACTCCTATATCAACTTGTATCCTTTGTATACTATCGCATCCATTAGATGCTGGTATCGGCAATGTATAAAAGCCCGTAGCGGACTCTGTAAAGAGTGTGTCGAAATCAGGTCCAAAAGGTGCAGGCTCTCCTACTCCTCCTTTTACCCATCCTATATTATTACCATTTACGTCATCCCCGCTGTAGTAGTAGAAGACTTCACCACAAGCCGCTGACCTTCCTGGAAATAATGTTCTAGAAGTCACTGAGCTTAATTCATTGAAATCGACGATGAAGACAGAATCACATGCTCCGCCATCAGTTATAGTTGTATCTCTTTCTAGAGATAATCCTCTAAAATCAAAAGACTCGCCTGCGCATAGGTCAGGTGTCATGATAACTGGTGTCGGTGGTGCTACGATCTCTACTAACAAAGTCTTTGTCAGTGGATCAGCTCCACAATCCGTCTGGGCATCAATCTGAAAACCCGCTACTCTAGGGCTTAAGCCAGTGACATCTATGGCTCTAAACTCATCTATAAAATCATTTACAACGTTACCAGAGGTGGCATCGATAAAGTCAAATATATTTACATCTCCTTGTATAGTGAGGGTGTAATCTTCGTGGTTAAGCTGGAATAGTTCTATGAAGTCATACGTCTCACCTCCAGCATTACAAAGCATTGGAATTTCATCAGGTACAGTAGCAAAATTTTGGAACTGACTTAAGTCATCAATTCTTATATCCATCACAAATGGAGCTATAGTACCGTCATCTGGAGTAAATGTAAAGGTGAGTCGCTCTCCTGCAAAATCAGCGAGCACATCTCCTGGAGTCCAAGTCCCGGTTACGCCATTATCATCTGTACTTGGTAGTATTCGATCTGAACACTCTACTGCACTTATAGCCTGACTAAAGAAATCTACTTGACCCTGACAGGCTTGATCCGACATAGGAAGCACAGTAAGTTCAAAAGTTTCAAAAAGCTGACAACCATTTTGATCGACAACAAGAAGCCCGTAGGTTCCTGTCATAGAAGGATCTATATTATTAAGAATAAGTTGGTGTCTACCATTATTTATATCACCAGTAAGGACCGTGCCATCTGGCAGAGTCCATGTAAAATCTGAATTAGGATTAGCAGGTGTCTGTATCACTATTGTGCCCGCTCCAGTGCACACTTCATTGTTCATTACTCCACTAGGAGAAGCAACAACTGGTGTTATATCTGTATTGAGTCGTGCTTGGCCAGTAATCGTGATATCTCCTACTTCGTAACTCACTCCATCGTTCTGTGTACCACCTGTTATAAATACTGATATCGCAGAATTGGAAACACTAACATCAAAAGTCTCACTCACTGTAAGTGATCCTGTAGATGAGAAAGCTCCACAGATATCTATCACTCTTCTCTCTCCTGTATCATCATAAAAGATTTCGATATTGAGTGCATCTGTGCCTGTCCATTCAGCTCCGAGATCAGAGCCACAAGCAAAGACGACATCTACATCGTTTGGCGATTGGTCATTAGCGGCACCGCATAAAGCATTGCCGATAACTCTCACATCGAACGATATAGTCGCTTCACATACGTCCTGAACGGCTAATCCGATTATTTCTAGGGCATTACTGCTATCTCCGCAGTCGTTGGAACCATCTGCACATGGACAAGAGCCAAAGCCCTCTACATCATCAAAGAGAAACCCAGTGGCAGTTGCGCCAAAGAATCCATCATTTCCGATATCGTCTGCGAGAATACCGTCCCATACGGCACCTTCCGTGGATGTGCCAGTGGTGGCACCCGGTGGTTGATCGCCCCATATTAGGCTTTCAACAACTACTGTCTGACTGTATACTGGGGATAGGTATACTACTGAGACAGCAATTAATAAGATTAATTGTCTCATTGGTTTAAGAATCATGCTATAAACAAGACATGATAAGCTAGGGCATCCCCTAGTCTCAATCTCATATATTTTATTTTCTCTTTTTACTATCCGGGTCAGAATGCCCTATTTTATTGGTGCTCTAACTGCATTGTAGAGCTTTAGAATTCTGCTACTTTTGCACGTCCTTATAAAATACATGCATGGCGCTAAGCGAACAAGAGCTCGTACGTAGAGAAAATCTTCAGAAAATAATCGATTGTGGGATAGACCCCTACCCCAGTTCTTCATATGAAGTCACCCATAAAGCAACTGATATCACCTCTTCCTATACAGAAGAAAGTAAGAGTAACTATCAGAATGTATCGCTTGCAGGTAGACTGATGATGAAGCGGATTATGGGTAAAGCGTCCTTTGCTGAGCTTCAAGATAGCTCAGGCAGAATTCAGATATATGTGAATCGAGATGAGATCTGTCCAGAAGAGGATAAGACTCTCTACAATACTGTCTTCAAGAAGCTTCTCGATATCGGAGACTTCATAGGCGTCAAGGGACACGCCTTCACCACTCAGACTGGTCATACCACAGTTCACGTAACTAGCCTTACTGTATTGAGCAAATCACTCAAGCCACTACCTATCGTCAAGACAGATGCAGATGGTAAGGTACACGATGCCGTTACAGATCCAGAGTTCAGATATAGACAGCGCTATGCCGACTTGGTAGTCAACCCAGAAGTGAAAGAGACTTTCATCAAGAGATCAAAGATGTATAGCAGTATGCGTGAGTTTCTTGATGCTAAAGGATATATCGAAGTGGAGACTCCTATCCTTCAACCTATCTATGGTGGTGCGGCTGCAAGACCCTTCAAGACTCATCACAACACGCACGACAGAGAACTCTATCTCCGCATTGCTAATGAGTTATACCTCAAGAGACTGATCGTAGGTGGATTTGATGGTGTGTATGAATTTTCTAAGGATTTTAGGAACGAGGGCATGAGTCGATTCCATAACCCGGAGTTTACTCAGATCGAGCTCTATGTAGCTTATAAGGACTATGAGTGGATGATGAACCTCGTGGAGGAGATGATAGAAAAAGTAGCTATCGACGTTACTGGTTCCACTGTCGTAAATGTAGGCGAACACAAGATCGACTTTAAGAGACCTTGGAAAAGATTCACGATGTATGGTGCTATCAAGGAATTTACGGAAGTAGATATAAGTGAGATGGATGAAGAACAACTCAGAGGAGTTGCTAAAGATCTCGGTGTAGGCCTTGAAAAGTCTATGGCGCGAGGTAAGATCATTGATGAGATATTCGGAGAAAAGTGCGAGCCTCATCTCATACAACCAACTTTCATCACTGACTATCCCGTAGAGATGTCGCCACTCGCCAAAAAGCACCGTGATGCACCGGGGCTTGTCGAAAGATTTGAGGCGATCTGTAATGGGAAGGAGATCAGTAATGCTTTCTCGGAGTTGAATGATCCTATCGATCAAAGAGAACGGTTTGAGGCGCAACTTGAGCTAGGCAAAAGAGGAGATGACGAGGCCATGGTGCTAGATGAAGATTTCTTACGTGCGCTCGAATACGGCATGCCTCCAACAGCAGGTGTAGGTATCGGTATGGATAGACTAGCGATGATCATGACCAACTCTAATAGTATACAGGATGTACTCTTCTTCCCACAGATGAAACCTGAAGCAAAGTAATCTTATAGATCAATACAAAATCATAACCTTATGTCTCAACTACTTAAAGGAAAACGAGGAATCATTTTTGGAGCTCTAGATGAGAAGAGCATAGCTTATCAAGTAGCCAAAAAATGTCATGAGCATGGAGCAAAATTTACACTAACTAACACTCCTGCTGCGATTCGATTTGGAAAGGTGAATGAAATAGCTGAAGAGTTTGGCACCATAGTTATTCCTGCCGATGCTACTTCACTCGATGATATTAAAAATCTTTACGACCAATCAATTGAACATTTAGGAGATACGCTTGATTTTGTTCTTCATTCTGTCGGCATGTCGATAAACGTTCGCAAAGGTCGTCCATATACTGATCTGAATCACGAATGGTCCAAGAAATCTATAGATATATCAGCTTTGTCATTTCATAAAGTTATGCAAGTAGCATATCAAAATGACTATGTCAAAGAATGGGGCTCGATACTAGGGCTTACTTATATGGCATCACAACGTACTTTCCCAGATTACAATGAGATGGCCGAGTCAAAGTCAATGCTCGAATCCATAGCCAGAAGCTTCGGTTATCACTATGGAGCTCACAAGAAAGTGCGAGTCAATACAATCTCACAGTCACCTACGATGACGACTGCAGGAAGTGGAGTAAAAGGATTTGATTCCTTTTTTGACTATGCGGATAAAATGTCACCACTTGGCAATGCAGATGCAGACTCTTGTGCGGATTACTGTGTAACACTCTTTAGTGATCTTACGCGCATGGTCACTATGCAAAATCTATATCATGACGGAGGATTCTCTATGATGGGTATCAACAAAGCTGCTCTCGGAGGTTAATCCAAGAAGTACCACTTGATCCCAAATCTGATTCTAAAATCATATTGAGAGGAGCCCGTAACTGTGGGCAGATTTCTCGCGACGTTTTGATTACCAGCACTATCGACCACTAGTGATAAGGGTCTTAATCTATGTAAAGCGTTAACTCCTTTTATAAAAAACTGAAAGGACTGCACCTTGGCATTGAGGTAAGGATGAACTAGCAATACTCCATTGGCAGTATTCTCTTGTTCATTATAAAACAACCCTGTCAAGGCGTAAAACTCTGGCGTATCAAAAGAGGAGAGATAATGTATATCTGCACCTAAATGGTAAAGCATGTTCTTTCTAAATATCCTACCCTTCAGATGTAGATCACCACGATACGAAAATGCAGGAACGCTAAACCTTGCGTCATCTATAGATTGTACTAAAAAACTATGGCTTGTGTGAAAAGGACCTAAAGAATAGCTTTGATCTATCTGAGCCTTAAGATAGACTACCCTTTCGGCAACAGACGTAAACAAGCCATCAGAGCCTATGCTAATGAGATTGGAAGTCCCAGATGTTTCTAATTTGAAAGATGTCCTTGTAGGCTTATATGCCAGCGCTCCTTCTAACTTCAACTCGGATATAGCTGGTCTATCTTCCTCTCTAACAAGTCGACTATTAAAGAAAACAATCCGACTGTCTATTGGAGCATTATAAGCCTGAGAACTTAGCGAGAAATCAAAAGACAAGTTCTTCTTTTCACTAGACTGTAGACCTATACCCCATCCGCGTTGATCTGAAGCATCGCCAAGACCTATATTAATATCTCCTGATACTCTAAATATGCCAAGGTCCTTTTGATAAGAACCACTAGAGACTGCCGTAAAGTAGGATCTTGAAAATGGGATAGAATCCCTTCCAAAATTCTCACTAATAGATTCGAGATCTACTTTTACTTTCACTTCTCCACCTAGTGCATCTGTAGACCAATCATTTTCTAATATAACCCTAGACAACTCATGTCTATAATCGAGAAAGTCTTCTATAATCAGTTCTGTAGGGAGAAAGGCTGTATTAGTTTTTACAAGTGGAGAACTGAGAGCACTGTATGATTCCGTCTTAAATATTAATCTGCTATCCCAGATCCAACGGTTCTGGTCTGTAGAATCAATACGTGACACTATCCTATTACCTAAGGTGATGGACCTCTCGGTTCTATTCACTCCTATTGTATCTATAGAAGTGAAAGCATTGTATATGTCACGATTGATAGTTTCATTGATTGTTGGGTTATCATACTGTATATATGAGATCCTATTTCCAGATTTACTTTTTTGAAAAAACTTGAGATCTAAGTATCTCGCAGAATTGTTTTGACTTTCAAGAGTTCGGACATTACGAGGAAACCCTTGTCCTTCGTCTGAATAACTTTTATAATTAAAATTGAGATGGATATTACGGGCAAATGATCTGAAAAATCTGGTATTGAAATGCCGACTACTAAGTAAAGGACGAGCAGGATTAGAGCCTTCAGCAACCGATAGATCTCCATAGGCTCGATTCACCTCTACGAGATAGGGCTCACGGAGCATATCTAATAAGACATCATACTGATTATGACCAAATCCTAACCCTCTTTTTGACAAGATCCAAGGTTGCCATTGTGCAGCACTATTTTCGGAGCCTAGATTAGGGACTAGGTGTCTCACGAGATATGCAGGTTCAAAAAGGTGAAGCGCCTCTGGTAGGGTGTCTAGTATTTCTACAACGTTAGAAAGATCAGCTATAGGATAAGCGGCAACTGATAAAGGCGGTCTCTCAACCGTATCTATAAAAGATGGTTGACCTTGAGCATTGAAGGCACCTGGACCTTGTTGTTGTCCTCCGATAGTATTGAAGTCTGGGCGCTGCCCTAGAAGAAGTGAAGTATGTCCGAAAGGGGTAAATAAAAGTGAGAGCAACAAAATCCTTGTTGCCAACCTGATAAGCGATATATCATTGTTGTTCGTCAACCCTTTGCTATATAGATCATTCTAAGCAATAAGAACGCCAAGCTTGTGCATTTCTTCTGCTAGAAAAAGAAAAAGAGGACAGATCGTGTTGATCCTATCCCCCTTTCCTAACGCATAACAACTTCTTTTATATCGCTCTATATCTTTTTTAATTTCCTTTAGGTACATCGGTGAACAATCCATTGTTCTCAAGTGGATACCTCTTGTCACCAGAGTTAACATCACTACTCAAGTCAAAGTCATGTCTGTAGTATCCACTATGGGTACCGTTTTGACTTTGCCATTCGGATAGATCGTCACTGTTGATATCTACTGGTGAGGGTCCAAACAAATATTGGTCCCCGTTACCTGCATACATGGCGAATACACCAGGTGCGATTTCTTTTTGCCCTACTCCTAATAGGCGACGATAAGACTGATTAGATCTAAAGTCAAAGGCTATCGTATTATCCACAACTGGTATGCGTGAAGGAGACATCACTATCAGGTGATTTCTATGCTCCACAACTACAAAGTAACTCTTCGTAGGATCCACTAAGCAGCAGTCATCATCAGGGAATGTGATACGCCCATCTTGGTGCAATAACCCTGCTCTTGTGCAAGCTTCATATTCTATATCTTCTGTTGATCTGAGACTTACAAGTACCCAGTCGGTTACATCTTCATCATAGAAGAGGTTATTTTCTGCAGAGCTACTTGACCTAAAGTCTTCACCTGTCGTACTATTGATAAACCATGGTTCTTCATCATATGGATGACCTGGTGGCACTGGTTGTGCTAGTAGGACTGGAGGTCTCTGTCCAGGTAAGTATCCTAACTGATTGAGGTCAGTATGCATCTGCTCATCGTCAAGGTTATAAGCACCTTCTAGATAAATTTGTACATCTAGAGTAGTACATGCCAGATCACACTCATTAGCATATTCTACTACTATATTGAAGGCTCGGTTACAGTTATCTGCATCAGTGATGAGAAGCGTATAAGAACCAGTATCGACATTATCTATAAAGTCGGTTGTCGCTCCAGTACTCCATTCATATCTATATGGCCCCGTATCGCCATCTATGATCGCCTGTATGAAACCATTTGTAGTCCCACAGTCTGGAGAAGTTATGTCTAAATCTGCTGCATAGTCACAATCAGCTGAAAGTGCAGCATCTATATGTAGTATTTGATCACCACTTAAGATATTGATAGGTTCTGAAGTCCCCGTGCGAGGGTCTATATCACTATCTATCTCTATGTCTGTGGTAGCTTGAAAAGGCCCGATCGTAAGTCCATCAGGAGGATTTACTCTCACACTATATATACCTGGCACTACATTCGTAAAGGAGTATGAACCATCATCGTTTGAAGTAGTAGATGCCGCAAGCGAACCAGAGTCATCTAAGAGCTCTACATTCACTAATCCAACTCCTGGTTCATTAGGATCCTGTATACCATCACCATTTTCATCTAGCCAAACGACATCTCCAATAGTACCTGTTCTAAAGTATCCACCATCAAACTGGAGTAGATTTTCGTCTACACCTAATTCGAAAGGTTCAGTGGTTCCATTAAGATTCAGATCACTATCAAATGCTGGATTACCTCTAAATCCAATAGTCGGTGTATAGCCCGTCGTCGGATTAAACACTAAATAATATGTGCCTTGAGGCACACCTACGAATACATATGATCCATTTTCATCTGATTCTGTAGTCCTAATGATATCACCTGTTACATTATCTCGTAATGAGATCTCTATCCCTTCTATCCCTGGCTCTCCTGTTTCTTGTACTCCATTTCTATTAAGATCTTCCCAAACTAGGTTTCCAATAGATCCCGCTGCTAGTGATCCAAAAGTATATGCAGAGAATTGATTTGGCACTATCGGCTCTGTTGTTGTTATAGAGCCTTGGGTTAAGTTACTCACACCCCCATTGAATCTTGGTCTACTTCTTTCTTCATTGAGATAGAGTCTATCAACTTCCGACTCTATGGCTACCCACTTCGAACCATCCCAACCAACTATAGATAATCTATCTATATCATCACCAGTGATGACTTCTATATCACTAAAGATATCCCATGTCAAAGTGATGTTAGTCGTTGAATCACCATCTACATCCCAATACTCAAGCTCACTTACGTTGACTACAAGGTCTTCGGTCTGAGTCTGCGGAAATGGTCCTCCTAGTGGCAGTGGTGCATAATCTCCACCATAGACAGTACTCGTGACTGCTAAAGCTGGATTCACATCATAATATGCTGCGATCGTACCAGCAGCTCCATCTATGGCCAATGGTCGGAACTTACCATTATCTCCGATTGGAAAAACAAAAGGTTGCTCGCCGTAAAACTTGACATACCCATCAACATAGCGGTCATCAGCTGCATTTCTCCAGCCTGATGAAACATCTGACCAACCGAGCAATCCATATCTCGTGGTGTTAGTCCTCTGTGTGCCGATTACTCCTGCAAGCGTTCCAGAACCTCCTTTATCAAAATCGTGGAGTCCGAAGATCACACTCTCGCCCTCGTTATGGATGAAAGTATTTCCAAATGAAGCAGACTGTGCTCCTAGGAACGTTCCTCCAAGAAGGAGAAGAAAAAGTATGATATGTCGCTTTCGCAAATGCATAATATGTCGTTGGCTCTCTTTGATGATCTTATGATCTTACTTAACTACAAATACTACAGTTAGATATGTACAGTTACCTGACGGTATTGATATCACATCGTAAGTAAGTATACCTGCATCATTTACAGCTACATTACCGAATACTGCTGGATCATAGTCAGCTATGTAATAGTCGAGCTCTGATTCATTGTACGTAGGAATCGTCGCTGCAGAACCTGGATTTCTTACTAGAGATGGTGAAGAGAATCTGTTCACATACTCTTGGTGAAGATCTATAGACTCGTCTCCAGGGCCTGTAACATCATCACTTACCATGTCAACTGGGATCAACATAGGCGGTGCGTAGAATACTCTTGCAGACTTAGCAGTGTTCATCTGAACTACATCACCATCAGCTTCTACCGCTAGTTGATATGTTGCACCAGCTGTATTGGTATATGGTGAAGCGTCTGTCCCATAATCTGAGAACCTTACTTGTCCACCATCTACTTCTAACCTTGCCGCTGGCGTGTTAGTCCCGATACCTACATCACCGTCTGCTTCGATTATAACATCCTGCCCAGCATCAAATGTGATGGAATTGCCATCCAAGTCTACTGTTCTATCACCGGTTAGTATCTGGTCATCAGTTCCAAGGTGATTATCATCTATATCGAAAGCTGCGCTTCCTTCTATTTGTAGCGTATTGATGTTGTCATCAGGATCTGAGTTAGTATACGTCAGAGTCTGATCATCTGTATTTACGTATGGTGTAAGATCTACTGGAGTCCCATCATTTGTCAAGCTTAGTGTATTGCCACTTAATTGTAGATCCTGCTCATCTGTATTCACATATGGTGTGAGATCTACTGGAGTCCCATCATTTGTCAAGCTTAGCGTATTGCCACTTAATTGTAGATCCTGCTCATCTGTATTCACATATGGTGTGAGATCTACTGGAGTCCCATCATTTGTCAAGCTTAGCGTATTGCCACTTAATTGTAGATCCTGTTCGTCTGTATTTAAGTATGGACTTAGATTCACAGTTAGTGGTGCTACTGCATCGTCTTCTATACTTAACGTCAACTCGTTTGAAGCATTGATCATAAACAGATCTACTACCTGGTTATCTGTATTATCCAAATACGGTGCAAGGTTAACGGTTAGCGGTGCCACTGCATCATCTTCTATACTCAACGTCAACTCGTTTGAAGCATCGATCATAAACTGATCTACTACCTGGTTATCTGTATTATCCAAATACGGTGCAAGGTTAACGGTTAGCGGTGCCACTGCATCATCTTCTATACTCAACGTCAACTCGTTTGAAGCATCGATCATAAACTGATCTACTACCTGGTTATCTGTATTATCCAAATACGGTGCAAGATCCACATTGAGCGCAGCTACTCCGTCATCTTCTATACTCAACGTCAACTCGTTTGAAGCATTGATCATAAACTGATCTATTACCTGGTCATCTGTATTTGTGATAGTTACAGGAGTTCCGTCTCCATTATCGAAAGTATATGTCCCATCACCATTATCAGTCACGTCCGCCTTGTTTACTGTTACTGTAGGGCCGCTCTCTGGTGTGTACGTTACTGTTCCATCATTGTTATCCTCGAAGCTCGTGATCGTCTCGTAGATACCATGACTGTCGCCTTCTTCATTTACATAGGTCGCTATCTGAT
>CAZXIE010000033.1:24139-28168 GCA_964640065.1 uncultured Saprospiraceae bacterium | reverse complement strand
ATATTTCAAATCTGAAGAAATTACATTTGATGATATGTCAGGTTCAATCGTTTATGAAGATTTAGATATAGAATCAGAAAATTTACTCCGGAAAACTATAAAGAGCAACAATAAGCTAGAGTCACATTCTAGCCTACTGGCCTTTCTTTCCATTTTCATAAACAAAATAAGAAATAGAGAAAAGGTCATCAAATATGAAAATATACATCCAACCGATATTAAGCAACTGTTCATGGCTGCAGCTATTTTAAGAGATCCTACACCAAAACAAGTCCCGACTATCCAAGGCTTATCTAAAATGGCCAACATGGGAAAAACTAAATTTAAAAATAGTTTTAAACAAATATTTTCCCTTCCTCCGCTGAAATATCATCATAAAATCAGAATGGAGTATGCTATGAGTTCAATAGTTCAAAAGCATAAAACATCATCGGAAATAGCCTACGAATTAGGATATGCTCATCCATCAAAATTCACAAGAGCTTTCAAGAATTATTTTGGTGAAGTACCTTCAAAATATTCATAAACGCCTTTAAAGGGAAGTGCTTCGGCTTCTAAGGCTAACGAAGGTTGTGCCATTGAACTTAATTTTGCATCAAAATTAATTCAAGCAGATGAAAAAGATATTCCTAACTGGTGGATCCGGGTTTGTAGGTCAAAACATAATACCAATTTTAATTGCCAATGGATACGAAGTTCAGGCTTTAGCAAGAAGTAGTAAATCAATTAAGTTAGTTTCCAAATTGGGAGCCAAACCAATTAAGGATGATCTAACTGATTTATCAGAATCAACTCAACACTCTCTAAAAGAATGTGATTACGTCTTGCATTCAGCAGCTCTTATGGATTTCACATATGATCCCAAGCCATTCTATGATCTGAATGTAATAGCCACCCAAAATCTGTTGAAACTCTCAAGAGCTGCAAATATTGAGAAGTTCATATACATAAGTGCTGCTCCAGTTATACCAGGTTCTCCTATTGTGAATTTATCAGAAGATCAAGCAGGTAAAGAATTACCAAGTGCCTTATATCCTAAAACAAAAGCAATTGGCGAACAAGAAGTATTGAATGCCAATGACAAATCATTTCAGACTATTTCGTTGCGTCCTCCTGCCATTTGGGGACCTGATAACCATCACTTTGATGACTTACTCGAAAACGTCAAAAATGGAAAATGGAGATGGATTGGTGGTGGCAATCAGATTCTTTCTACAATACATGTAAAAAACTTAGGAAATGCAATATTAGCTTCATTCAATTCAGACATTGGAGGTGAAGCCTTTTTTGTGACTGACGGAGAAAGAAGGTCAATGAAATCCTTCTTTAAAAGCATCTTAGAAGCACAAGGATTAAATCCAGGGGACAAAGTCTTGCCGTTATGGATAGCATCAATAGTGGCTAACTCTATTGAGGTAATTTGGAAAACATTCAATCTAAAATCAAGGCCTCCTGTTGCTCCCTTAATGATTAGATTGATGGGAAAGGAATTTTCAGTTTCAGATGAAAAAGCAAGAAAAGAATTGAAATACAACAATGCGATTTCAATAGATGAAGGAATCAAAGAACTAAAGAACACTGTGACTAACAATATATAAGACGGGATATTCTCTTTGGTCATACTCAGTTTATCATCGTATTACTGGCAAAGTATCAATGAAAATCAGAATGAAAACTGACATTAAATTTTAGCAATTTGTCAAGTGCACTTGCTCTAGTATTTTGCAATCGTAGGGCACAGTAGTTTGTCATTATTTTTGACACAAAAGTGCACGTCAAACTAATCTTTGGTTACACATTAAACCACCGATTAACACCCGTGGCTACAAATATTTGACCTCTGCAAGTTCATTTTGGGAATGCTTTAATCTGACTTACAAGGAATATTGAAACATGCTGCAGCGTGCAACGTTCTGAAACAGGATAAGTAATTGCTGAGGCTGGATGCGATAAGAAGTATCGACATTGTCGGCACTCAAAGTGCACTACCTGCTGAGGCTTAAAGCCTACAGCATCACAATGGTTTAAGTTCTATGATCAGTGAAATCTCTGTCTCATAAATGCAAGAGCACTTGTCGATCTAATAGCAACTACTCTAATGAATGATTGCCGCGAACTTCCCACAAGCCCATAACCGCTTCGTTTGATAATTTCCTCACCTGCGCCAACCTCACGGAAATCATCTTTTATCAGCGGATTAGACTAGGACGAATCGGACATAGCCCGATTTAAACCATTCGGACAAGCTTTAAGTATTCAGGATCGGAAAGATTCTCTCTCATATCTTTGTGCAACATAGATATATCACGCAGTATATACTCCTACATCGGAGATAACAAGCAAGCCTAATTCGATAGCGAACACAAATGAACAAATACTCAACTATACTCAATAATATCAGAAGATATGTCAGCTTGACTTCTGAGGAAGAGAGTAAACTCACTGCTATAATTAAGACCTCTCGTGTCAAAAAGAAGCAATTGATCATCCAACCTGGATTTGTCTGTCAAAGCAGAACTTATATAGTTGAAGGAGCATTTAGGGTTTTCTATCTCGACGATGATGGTAAAGAGCATACGGTCAGTATAGGCATTGAAGATTGGTTTGTAACTGACTTTTATAGCTATATCAACCAAGAGCCTGCGCTGAATTATGCTGAGGCTTTAGAAGACTCAATCATTTTTCAAATGAGCTATGAAGACATCGAGCCACTATGTAAAGAGATCCATGGTTTGAGTGAGTACTTCAGATTAACAACAGAAAAAGCATTCGCTTTTTCTCGCAGAAGAGTCATCTCTAATATTAGCAAGTCAGCAGAACAACGCTATGACGAATACATGGATAACTATCCGCATATCGTCAACCGCGTCCCTCAATATATCCTTGCTTCATATCTCGGCATGTCTCCTGAATTCTTAAGCAAGATCAGAAAAAATAAAAGTGCTATAACTTGAACCAGTTCAAGTAGTTTTCTTAACCTACTTCATTTTTACTTCAGTGAGTCTGACCGACATTTGTGGTATGAAACTATTCGTAGAACCAAAGTCAAAAACATGCTTCCTTTAGATATCATACTTTCAAGAAGCTAATTTATTTAACCTAGAAAACAAAGAATAACGATGAAACGACATTGGTTAATAACTGGAATATCAAGTGGGTTAGGAAAGGCCCTTGCTGAAACTGTAATAGACTCAGGTGATTTTGTCATTGGAACATTCAGAAAAGACGATGAGATAGAGGCCTTCAACAAACGACATGGCGGTAAAGCAAAAGGAGTAAAACTTGACATTACACATATAGATGAGATTGACAATACAGTACAAGAGATAATTTCAGAATATGGAACTCTCGATATACTGGTTAACAATGCTGGAGTAGGATTTGCGGGAGCGATAGAAGAAGCATCCATGGAAGAAATCAGAATTGTCTTTGAGGCGAATTTCTTTGGCACCCTAAAATTAACGCAAGCAGTTCTGCCACATATGAGAGAAAATAAAAGTGGTCAAATAGTCCAGATTTCATCACATTCGGGAGTTAAAGCCTTTGCGGGCTTTGGTATATATAATGCAAGTAAATTTGCACTAGAAGGATTTAGCGAAGCCCTAGCTCAAGAAGTTCATCCTCTCGGAATCAAGGTTTCAATTATAGAACCTGGACCTTTCAGGACAAACTTTGCAGGAAGATCTCTGAATCAAGCAGCCAAAGTAATTGCTGACTACAATGAGACCTCTGGCGCATTTCGAGAAAAATTATTGTCTGTTCATAATAAGCAGGAAGGAGACCCTGCTAAAGCTGCCGACTTGATATTGGAGCATGTGAACTCTAAGGACTCGACACTCAGGTTACCATTAGGAAGTATCCCTCTGAAAACAATAGGAATGAAAATCGAGAGTCTAAAATCCGACCTTGAAACCAACAAAGAAACAGCTTTGAAAGCTGTATTCTAAGGAATCAAATCCCGTGTCTATAGTCTGAAATTGATTAACTACAATTCTGAGGCTGGACGTGATAAGAAGTCTCGACCTAATC